>NZ_SRLW01000163.1:0-22178 GCF_006518215.1 Myxococcus sp. AB025B | reverse complement strand
CCAGGGGCACAGCCCCCTCCCGCCGCGCCTGGAAATCCCCCGGGGGCGGGCGCACCACAGGCCGCGCGCCCAGGAGGTCCGCCGGGTGTGGCCGCGCCGGCAGCGGCCCGTCCGGGCAATCCACCGGGAGCCGCCGCGCCTGCAGCGGCCCGTCCGGGCAATCCACCGGGAGCCGCCGCGGCCCCGCGTCCACCGCCCGTCGTCGGAGCGGCGCCAGCGGCGGCAGCCCGTCCGGCGGGCCCCGCGGCCGCGCGTCCGGCGCCGCCCACGGTCTCCGGCCCTCCGCCGGGCGCCGACGAGATTCCGGCGCTCAAGCAGCTCGCGATGGCGTTGAAGCAGCAGAACCACTTCCAGCGGCTCGGGTTGGCGGAGCAGGCGGACGGCAGCGCGGTCAAGGTCGCCTACTTCCGTCTGGCCAAGCTGTACCACCCGGACACGCTCCCGCAGGGGGCGCCGCCGGAGCTCGAGAAGCTCAAGGCCGAGGTGTTCGCCTACATCGGCGATGCATACCGGACGCTGTCCGACGACAAGAGCCGGGCGGCCTATCTCGAGGAGCTGAAGAGTGGTGGCGCCGGGGCGGAGGTGGACATCAACGCCATCCTGATGGCGGAGGAGCTCTTCCAGAAGTCGTGCATCCTGGTGAAGGCGCGCAAGTTCCCGGAGGCCGTGAAGATGTTGAACGAGGCCATCCAGCTCAACGCCGAGGAGGCGGAGTTCTACGCCTGGCGGGGCTATGCGCGGTTCTTCACGGCGGCGGACAAGAAGGCGGCGCAGCCGGAGGCGTTCCGGGAAATCCAGAACGCCATCAAGCGCAACGAGCGGTGTGCGCCGGCGCACTACTTCCTCGGGGTGATTGCGAAGCTGACGGGAGACACCGCGGGGGCGCTGAAGCACTTCAAGCGGACCGTGGACCTTCAGCCAGACCACATCGACGCTCAGCGGGAGATTCGCATGGCGGCCCAGAAGAAGTAGGGTGCGCCCCCCATCCGGAGGGGCCAGGGGCCCCGCGGGTGGAGTCGAAGGAGACAGCAACGTGTCGCTCACCGGGAAGCAACGCCGCCATCTGCGCGCGCTCGGACACCACCTGGAGCCGGTGGTCATCGTCGGTCAATCCGGCGTCACCGAGGGCGTCATCGCCGCCGTCGAGCAGGCGCTGCACGACCACGAGCTCATCAAGGTGAAGATCAACGAGGGCCCCGAGTCGCGCCAGGAAGCCGCCGCGCGCCTCGCCGAGGGCACCAGCGCCGAGCTGGCCCAGCTGTTGGGCCGCACGGCGCTGCTCTTCAAGAAGCGCAAGGAGAAGTCCAAGTTCGAGAAGTTCTGACGGACCGTCCCCGGGGCCCGGCCTCACCACGCCAGGGCTTCGGGAGCCTTCCGGAACAGGGCGCGCAACTGCGGCAGGTGTTTCTGCATCCGCTGCATCTCCCGCCAGACGGTGGGATGCGACGCCCGCTGGATGGCCTGGACGCGCAGGGCCAGGTCCTTCGCGGACGCGTCTCGCTCCTTCAGCGAGACGTACTCCGCGAGGCGTGCTCGATAAGAGAAGAACGCCTCCCTCCTGGCGACGGTCAGCACCTCCCGGTTGAGTTGAAGGACGCGCAGGGAGTACGCCGCCCGCGCGTACCCACGTGTCCCCTTCTTCCCGAGGGGAAGGATGCGGAACGTGCCCAACAGGTCGAGCCCGAGCAGCTCCATCGGGTCCTCCCCGCGAGGGTCGATGAGCCCAGGCACGCCAGCGGGCGGAGGCCGCATCACATCCCGGTGGGTCCGCCCCACTTCCAGCAAGCTCCGCGCGCGGCCCGGGAACACGGCGAACGCGTCGCGTTTCGCGACGTTGCACCCACCACAGGCATACAGGAAGTTGCGCCACGCGAAGACCTGCTCGGGATAGAGGTCCTTGGGCCAGATGTGGTCGATTTCATCGACCCCCGAGTCCTCGCAGTAGCCACAACGTCGAGCACCCGAGCACAGGTCCGTGAGCCGCTGTCGGACCACGACGAAGGTCGCGTTGCGGGAGGTGTTGCGCTGACGGAAGCGCAGCCTGGCCTCACGGACACGCTCGGCATGGCTCGTCAGCGCATCGACGTCGGACTGCCAGCTCGCGAGCCTGCGCCGAGCGGCCTCCGGCAGGTCCTTCTCCGGTAGTCGGATCACGCCCCGCCCCAGTCCTCCAGCTCATGAACGGTCATGGCCGTGGTGGGCTGGCGCTCTCGCAACCGGGTCTGCTCCTTGCGCTCCGCGGCGCTCAAGCCCTTGCGAATCTCCTTGAGGTTCAGCTCGGCCAGCCGCTGCACCTGCTTCCGCGCTCGCTCCGAGCGCGTGACGCCCTGCCCGAAGACACCGGTCCCATAGGCATCGAGCACGTTGCCGAAGACGAGCCGGTCCCGTTCCGTCCCCGTCACCTCGTGCGCCTGTTCCTTCGTCCCCGGGCGAGGCAGCCGCCAGATGCTCCCCTCATCCGCCGCCTGACAGACCAGGGGGCTGTGCGTGGTGACGATGAACTGCATCTTCGGGAAGTGCTTGCGGAACCAGGGCCCCACCTTCTGCTGCCACGTCGGATGCAGGTGGGCATCCACCTCGTCGATGAGGACGACGCCGGGCACGTCCACGCGGGAGGGGTCCTTCGGGTGGAAGACCTTCTTCGCACCGTAGGCCGCGGCGAGCTGACGGATGAGCTCGAAGGTCATGCTCAAGATGGAGCGATAGCCGTCGCTCAGCGCATCCACGGGAAGCTGATGGCCATTGCCATCGACGAAGCGAACCTCGCTCGAGGTGATGTCCTTCAGGCGCGCCTGGTGCGGCAGGAAGTCGGGCTGGTTGATGAAGGCCGTCAGCGGCCCGAGGAGCGCGCCTTCGGGCTCCTCTTCGTGCTGCTTGAACTTGAGCTGCTGGAGCCACTTGAGTCCCTCGGTCAGCGCGACGCTCTCGTCGAAGACCGAGAGATGGCGGGCAAGCCGGGGATGGGTCGAGAACAGCTTCTCGTAGATGGCGTCGCCACCGGTGAAGCGCCGGAAGGGGCCATACGACGCGGAGAACCAACCGGCGCCACTGCCCCAGACGTGCGACTCGGGGTCCACGCGTGGACCCGCATCAAGGGCCTGGGGTTCCTTCCAGTGGAACCCCTCGGGGCGGATGCCCCGAGCCGTCTCCCCAAGCTTCACATCGACCCGGAGCGGCTCCTTCAGGACCGAGCCACGTGCTCCCGGCAGCTTGTCGAGGCGCGCATCCGGCGTCAGTGTCAGTCGGACCGAGCCTGCCTTGCCCGCGTACCGCCACTGCTCCCAATCCTCGAGGAGCGCCATCGACTCGTCGGGCCCCACGAGCGCCATGGCGATGGCGCGCAGGACGGAGGACTTGCCGGAGCCGTTGTCACCCAGGATGACGTGCCATCCCGGGGCGCGCTCGGGAGGCACCTCCCAGGCAAGGCTCCGAATCGCCAGGACGTTGTCGATGGTGAATTTCGTCAGGTACATGACTCGGTCGGCAACCCTAGTCGCATCCTCGGCTCAATCCCAGGGCAGCGAAGCACCACGCCCCGCGCATCCGAGCGGACACGCATGGAGTCACTTGCCGCTGAAGCGGGCCTCGCGGCGCTCGAGGAAGGACTGGACGCCCTCGGCGGCGTCCTCCGTCTTCACCAGCTCCAGCAGTCGAGGCAGCAGCGCGGCCCTGGCCGCGTCGGGCCCTTCGTGCACCGCCTGTCGCGCGGACGCGAGCGTCGCCTGTACGCCCAGCGGGGCCTGCTTCGCCACCGTCTCCGCCAGGGCGAGCGCCCGCTCCAGGTGCCGGCCGCGCTCCACCACCTCCTGCACCAGGCCGATGCGGTAGGCCTCGCGCGCGTCGAACTCGTCACCGGTGAGCAGCCACCGCATGGCGTTCCCCCAGCCCGCGCGCTGCGGGAAGCGCACGGTGGCACCGCCGAACGGGAAGATGCCGCGCTTGATTTCAATCTGTCCGAAGCGCGCGTCCTCCGAGGCCACGGTGATGTCCGCCGCGAGGACCAGCTCGATGGACAACGTGAGACACAAGCCCTGGACGGCGAGCACCAGGGGCCTGGTGCGCGGCGGGCCCTGGATGCCCCACGGGTCGATGAACCCCTCCGCGTAGAGCGGCTCGCCGCTGGAGAGCGCGGGCGCGACGCTCGCGAGGTCCAGCCCCGCCGAGAAGTGGTCGCCCACCGCGAAGATGACCATGCACCGCACGTCCGGATGCCGGTCCGACTCCGTCACCGCGGACGAGAGACCGCGCAGCATGCCCACGTCGAACGCGTTGCGCTTCTCCGGCCGATGGATGCCGATGAGGGCGAGGTGTCCGCGCACTTCCAGGGTGATGCGAGGGTCCGACGGGCTCATGGGCGCTCCACGGTGAAGGTGGACGCGCATTGTCCGCCACGCGGCGCCGCGCGCACCATCACGTGCGTCACGCCGTCCACCGCACGACGTTCAGACACGGCCCACCGTCAGCGCGTGAAGCCCGCAGTGCTCGCGGCCAGCTCCGCCGCCACGCCCAGACGCTCCAGCAACGCGGGCCCGAAGTACTGCCTGCGCGACTCTCCGCCCTTCGCGTTCACCAGGTCCGGCGTCTCCACATAGCCCACGTACCCTCCCGCGAGCCCCAGCACGCCCGAGGCCCCCGTGCGCCGCACCAGCTCCGCGCCCGCATCCACCGTGGGCTCGCCCGGCACCGTCACCAGCTCCAGCGGCCCCAACACCAACGCGGACACCTCGGCCACACGCTCGGCCGAGCCACACAACAAGTTATCCCCAGCCGCCCGGGTGAAGGCCGGCACCAGCCGCGACGCATCTGGCCGGGGCATCACCGCCTCCGCGCGCGCCAGCGACAGCCGCACCGACGGCCCCGCCGAAGCCAGGGGCGCCTTGCCCGCCAGCTCCGACAAGGCCCGCGCGAAGCCCGACACCCGCTCCAGCCCCTGCCCCTCCGAGTACGCCACCGACGCGTTGCCCACCGCGCCCTGCAACAACAGCGTCACGCCGCTGCCCTCGGACTCGCGCAGCGTGCTCAAGCGGCCCGGATAGTCCGGGTCCACGTACGCGCGCTGCCGGGGCACCATCGCTGGATGCGCCGCGAAGAAGAGCAGCTCCGCCACGGGCGCTGCCTCACCGCGCAGCACCGCGCGCGTCAGCGTCCCATCCGGCGCGGTGCCACCCGAGCGCGTGTAGACATACGAGGACTCCTTCGCCTCGCCCAGCTCCAGCGTCACGTCCGTGAGCGAGGAGGCGGCCTGCCCGAGCGCGGCGCTCGCCGCGGCCACCACCGTCGCTTCCGAGTCCTCCCGATAGCGCCCCGTCCCCACCAACTGCGACACCAGCCGTGAGTCATATCCCCCGAGCGACGAGTGCGTGTGCGTGGCCAGCACCAACACATCCTGCAGCCCCAGCGTCTTCGCGTGCTCGCGCACCCGCGCCGTCACCACCTCCGTGACGAGCAGCAGCTCCAGCGACACCAGCCCCACCCGCGAGCCCCCCGCCTCCAACACCACCGCGCGCGCATGGAGCGGCGGGTCGGACTGCGTCGCTTCGGGACGAGGCGGCGAGTACCCCGCCACCACCACGGGGAACGGCGGCACCAGCGCCACCTTCGCCGCGCCCGCGCGCAGCGGCCCCTCGCCCTTCACCTGCGACAGCAGCACCGGCGCACGCTCCGCCCACGTGCCGCACCAGTTCCAGGAACCCAAGGCATAAGCGGCACCCACGGTGAGCAAGACCAGGGGAAACAGGGAACGCCAGGAGGCTCGTCGTGGAAACACCATGCGGTGCGCAGACTAACGGCATGCGGCACTCGCCGCGAGGCTCGTCTGCCCACATCGGCCGACTCCGGCGACGGGTGGAATACCCACCAGAGGGGCGTGCGTTCCTGTTCCGCTCACCGCCCGAAAGGAGTAAGGCAGCGCGCCATGTGCGGCATCTTCGGAATCACGGGACACGCCGAGGCCTCCAACCTGACGTACCTGGGGCTGCACGCCCTGCAGCATCGCGGGCAGGAGTCCGCGGGTATCGTCGCCTCTGATGGTCATGGCCTGCGGGCCCACCGTCAGATGGGGCTGGTGGCGGACATCTTCGATGCGCCAGTGCTCGCCGGCCTGCCCGGTCAGTCGGCCATCGGCCACGTGCGCTATTCGACGGCGGGCGGCAGCCAGCTCAAGAACGCGCAGCCGCTCTTCGTGCAGTACGCGGGCGGACAGTGCGCCATCGCGCACAACGGCAACCTGGTCAACGCGGCGACGCTGAAGGAGAAGCTGGAGGCCGACGGAGCCATCTTCCAGTCGGACGCCGACACGGAGGTCATCCTCCATCTGCTCGCGCGCTCGCGGCAGGGCAGCTTCGAGCAGAAGCTGGTGGAGGCCCTGCGCAAGGTGGAGGGCGCCTACAGCCTGCTGGTGCTCACCGAGAACAAGCTGGTCGCGGTGCGAGACCCGCTGGGCATCCGGCCGCTGGTGCTGGGGCGGATGAAGGAAGGCGCGTACGTGCTCGCCAGCGAGACGACGGCGCTGGACCTCATCGAGGCGGACGTGGTGCGCGAGCTGGAGCCCGGTGAGCTGCTGGTCATCGAGAACGGCGTCATGCGCACGAGCAAGCCGTTCGCGGAGCCGGCGCGGCTGGGCCGGTGCATCTTCGAGCAGGTGTACTTCGCGCGGCCGGACTCGGTGCTGTTCGGCAACAGCGTGTACGAGGTGCGCAAGCGCATGGGCATGCAGCTGGCGCGCGAGCAGCCGGCGCCCAACGCGGACCTGGTCATCGCGGTGCCGGACTCGGGCGTGGCGGCGGCCATCGGCTTCTCGCAGCAGAGCGGGATTCCGTATGACGTGGGGCTCATCCGCAGCCACTACGTGGGCCGGACGTTCATCGAGCCGCAGCAGTCCATCCGTCACTTCGGCGTGAAGCTGAAGCTGTCGGCGGTGCGCAACGTCATCAAGGGCAAGCGCGTGGTGGTGGTGGACGACTCCATCGTGCGTGGCACGACGAGCCGCAAAATCGTGAAGATGATCAAGGCGGCCGGCGCGCTGGAGGTGCACCTGCGCATCTCCTCGCCGCCGACGAAGTGGCCCTGCTTCTACGGCATCGACACGCCCAGCCGGCAGGAGCTCATCGCCGCCAGCCACAGCACGGACGAGATTGCCCGCTACGTCACGGCGGACTCGCTGGGCTACATCTCCATCGAGGGCCTGGGCGAGGCCGTGGGCGACCCCAGCCGGGGCAGCTTCTGCACGGCGTGCTTCTCCGGTCAGTACCTGCTCGGGGAGATGGCCGGCTCCGGCCAGGAAGCCAACAAGCTCACCGCCTGACGCCGCGCATGCGCGCGTGAGGCCCCAGGCCCCCTGCCCTTCACCGGGTCGGGGGCCTTCGTCGTTTCAACGGCTGGGTGCCGTGGAGGGCGGAGGCGGCAGGGGCGAGCCCGCGATGAAGTCCGCGAGGTCCGAGGGGAGCGGCGCCGAGAACGAGACCTCCGCGCCGGTGCCGGGGTGCGGGAACACGATGCGCTCGGCGTGCAGGGCGTGTCGGGGCAGTCGCAGTCGAGCCCAGGCCTCGGGCTCCAGGCTGTGCTTGCTGAAGCGGTCGAAGTAGCCGGGGTCCGGGCCGTACATCTTGTCGCCGACCAGCGGGAAGCCCGCCTCACGCAGGTGGATGCGGATCTGGTGCTGACGTCCCGTCTCCGGGAAGCAGCGCAGGAGCGCGAAGGGCTCACCATCGCGGGTGAAGCGCTGGAGCACCTGGAAGCGGGTCCGGCTCGGCTTGCCCTCGACGGCGTCGATGCGTACCGCGATGCGGATGAGCTCGGTGCCCTCGGCGATGGGGGCATCCACGGTGAAGGTGTCCTCGGGAGGATGTCCTTCACTGAGGGCGAGGTACTCCTTGTGCACGTCGCGCGAGACGAAGAGCCGGCCGAGCACACGGCAGGCATCGGTGGTGCGACCGCAGACGACCAGGCCGCTGGTTTCGCGGTCCAGACGGTGCGCGGGCTCGGCGAAGCGCTCCCCGAAGCGCTCGCGCAGGATGGAGACGAGGGTGCCCTTGTGGTAGCGCGCCGTCGGATGGATGGGCAGGCCGGCGGGCTTGTCGAGCACCAGCAGCCATTCATCCTGGAAGACGACAGGCAGCGTGGTGGGCGTCTCCGGCTCCTCGCTGCCGGGGCGACGCAGGCGGAAGGCCAGTCCGGGATACACGGGCGTGGAGGGCTTCAGCCGCCGTCCTTCGCAGCGGACGCCACGCAGGATGATGCCGGCCAGACGCTCGCGCGGCATGCGGCGCAGCTTCTGGCCCAGGTAGTCCTCCAGGCGCCAGCCCGCATAGTTGGGCTCGACGACGAAGGAGATGTCGACGAAACCCTCGGGAGCGGCGTCCGACGCGGGCGCACGACTTGAGCCCTCCTGTTCGGAGGGCTCCTGCTCAGGGGCGGAGTCCTCCGCCGATGAATCCTTCTCGCCGTGCATCACCTCCGCGCTCTAACACGGCGCGAGACGGCGCACAGTCCGAACCCTTCAGGGTCGGGAGGCCTCACGACGAGGCACCACCCGAGCCAGCGCGGAAACAGAAGGACCTGCGCATCGAAGCGGCTTCACGCCGACGTCGACGAGCCCCTGCGGAAACACGCCACTTGGAGGAGTCCTCACTCCCCCGCCGCGTACGCGGTCACAGCCTCACGCGGATGCAGACACGCGCCACACGGTGAAGCCCAAACAAGTCCCCGTCGCTTCCGCCCTCACAACGTCACACCGAGGCGGGCACACGCCACGTGGTGAAGCCCACACAGGCCCCCGTCACATGCGCACTCACATCCTGGCGCCGAGGCGGCACGCGCCACACGGTGAAGCCCCCACGGAGCCCCACCGTGCGCCGTCACACGCTCACGCCGAAGCCGCGCGCCGGGCGTCGTCGCTCACGCCCAGGAAGCGCGCAAACAGGTCCGCGATGCGCTCGCCGGAGCGCCCATCCCAGTACTCGGGGATGCGGCCCTTCTTGCCCTGACCATCGAGCACGCGGTCCGCGGACTCGCGGATGCGGTCCGGGTCCGTGCCCACCACCTCGTTGGTGCCCTGCTCCACCGTGATGGGGCGCTCGGTGTTCTCGCGCAGCGTGAGGCACGGCACGCCCAGCGCCGTGGTCTCCTCCTGCAGTCCACCCGAGTCGGTGAGAATCAACTTCGCCTGCGACGTCAGCGCGAGGAACTCCAGGTAGCCCATCGGGTCCACCGGGCGCAGGTTCGGGCTGCGCTCGAACCACGAGCCCAGGCCCTGCTCCGAAATCATCTTCCGCGTGCGCGGGTGCACCGGGAAGATGACCGGCACGCGCGAGGCCACGTGCGCGATGGCGGACAGCAGGCCCCCCAACAGCTTCGGGTCATCCACGTTGGAAGGCCGGTGGAGCGTGCACACCGCATAGCCGCGAGGCTCCACGCCCAGGGTCTTCAGCACGGGCAGCTGGTCCGCCCGCTCCTTCGAGGCGAGCAGCGAGTCGATCATCACGTTGCCCACGAAGTGGATGCGCTCCGGGTCCGCGCCCTCCTTCAGGAGGTTCGCGTCGGCGTCGCGAGAAGGCGTGAGCAGCAGGTCGGACAGCCGGTCCGTGACGACGCGGTTGATCTCCTCCGGCTGGTGCCGCGAGTAGCTGCGCAGGCCCGCCTCGACGTGCGCGAGCGCAATCCCCAGCTTCGACGACACGAGCGCGGCGGCGACGGTGCTGTTGACGTCACCGACGACGGAGACCAGGTCCGGCTTGTGCTCGAGGAACACCCGCTCGAGCTCCACCATCGTCTTGGCCGTCTGCTGCGCGTGGCTCCCGGAGCCGATGCCCAGGTGCACCTCGGGCGCTGGCAGCCCCAGGTCCGAGAAGAAGACGTCGCTCATCTTGACGTCGTAGTGCTGTCCCGTGTGGACCAGGACCTGCTGGAGCTGATTCCGCGCGGCGATGGCGCGGTGGATGGGCGCGACCTTCATGAAGTTCGGGCGCGCGCCGACGATGTGGATGACCTTCTTCATGTCGCCAGCCAAGCTAGGCACGCCGGGTCGGATGCCTAGTGGCTGCGGGGCGCCCACCCATCCGGGGGCCAGCGTCCGTTCTGAATCTGATAGACGGAGTGTGCCATGCCCTCCTCGCGCACCATCGCCGTCATCCCCGCCCGTCACGCCAGCACCCGCTATCCGGGCAAGCCGCTCGCCCTCATCGCCGGCCGTCCCATGGTGGAGCATGTCTGGCGCCGCTGTCAGGAAGCAGGCGTCTTCCACGAGGTCTGGGTCGCCACCGACGACGAGCGCATCCGCGCCACCGTCGAGTCCTTCGGCGGCCGCGCGGTCATGACCAGCCCCGCCTGCGCCACCGGCACGGACCGCGTGGCCGAGGTCGCCCGGGCCCGTCCGGACGTGGACGTCTGGGTGAACGTGCAGGGCGACGAGCCCCTGGTCGACCCGGCCGCGCTCGAGGCCCTCGCCGGCCTCTTCGACGACACCGCCGTGCGCATGGGCACCCTCGTGCGCCCCCTGGAGGCCGACGAGGCGGAGAGCCCGCACGTGGTGAAGGCGGTGCTCGCGCTCAACGGCGACGCGCTCTACTTCAGCCGCAGCCTGGTCCCCCACGCCCGCGAGACGGGCACCCCCGTCCCGCGCTGGGGCCACATCGGCCTGTATGGCTACCGACGCGACGTGCTGCTGCGACTCGCGGAGCTGGCCCCCACGCCGCTCGAGGAGACGGAGAAGCTGGAGCAGCTGCGCGCGCTGGAGCACGGCATCTCCATCCGCTGCGCCCGCGTCTCCTGGCGCACGGTGGCCGTGGACATCCCCGCCGACGTCGCGAAGGTCGAGGCCGTCATGCGCGAGAAGGGCCTGTTGTAGTCAGAGCATCGGCAGCTCATCGCTGTAGGCCCCCAGTGGGAACGCGGCCTCGATGCGCGCCAGCTCCTCCCGAGACAGCTTCAGCGACGCGGCCGCGGCGTTGTCACGCAGGTGCGCCACGCGGCCCGCCTTTGGAATGGCGAACAGCGAGGGCCTGCGCACCAGGAACTGGAGCGCCACCTGCCGGGGCGTGACGCCATGCGCGCGGGCCACCGCCTCCAGCACGCGCCCGCCCGGACTGTCGGGACGAGGGAAGCGCCCGTTGCCGAACGGGCTGTAGCCCACCACCGCGATGCCACGCGCCTCGCACCAGGGCAGCACCGCGTGTTCGATGGCGCGCTCCTCCAGGTGGTAGAGCACCTGGTTGCACGCGACGCGCTCCGGCTTCGCGAGCTCGACGAGCTCCTCCAGCTCCGCCACACCGAAGTTGCTCACACCCCACGAGCGAATCTTCCCGTCCGCCACCAGCTTCTCGAAGGCGCGCACCGTCTCCTCCAGCGGATGCGAGCCGGGCCAGTGCAGCAGGTAGCAATCCAACACGTCGGTGCGCAGCCGCTTCAGGCTCCGCTCACACGCGGCCAGCGTACCCGCGTACGTCGCATTGGACGGCATCACCTTCGACACCAGGAAGACCTCCTGGCGCCGGCCGGCGATGGCCTCCGAGACGATGGACTCCTCGACGCGGCCATGGCCGTACAGCTCCGCGGTGTCCACATGCGTGAGCCCCAGGTCCAACCCCGCGCGCAGCGAGCGGATGGCCTCGTCGCGGTCATCCTCCTCCATCTGCCATGTCCCCTGCCCGAGGACGGGAACCTGCCTGCCGGTACCGCCGAAGACGCGCTGCTCCATGGCCTACCTCCGTGTCCGGAAGGATGAGCACCTCCCACCCGCTCCGACAGCCGGGAGCCGTGCGAAGCGGGAAACTCCGCGCTAGTCTCCGCCGGTGTCCGCCCGCCCGTCACCCGCCAAGCCCCGGCTCCCCTCGCGTGTGACGCTGGGTCGCCTGCTCACCCTCGCCCGGCCCGAGGTCCCTACGCTCGTCGTGGGCACCCTCTTCCTGCTGCTCAGCAGCGCCGCCACGCTCGTCTTCCCCCGCGCCATCGGTGACTTGGTGGACGAGGCGCTCGGCGCGCGCAGCCGCGACAAGCTGGACACCATCGCGCTGGTGATGTTCGCCGTCTTCGTCGTGCAGTCGGTGGCCATGGCGCTGCGCGCCTACCTCTTCAGCACCGCCGGCGAGCGCGTGGTGACGCGGCTGCGCAAGCGCCTGTTCCAGAGCCTGCTGTCCCAGGAGGTGGCCTTCTTCGACGAGCGCCGCACCGGGGAGCTCACCAGCCGGCTCGCCTCGGACACGAGCGTCCTGCAGAACACCGTCACCACCAACGTCTCCATGACGCTGCGCTACACCTTCCAGGCCCTGGGCGGCGTGGCGCTGCTGTTCTTCACCTCGCCCCGGCTGACGCTGGTGATGCTCGCGCTCATCCCCGCGGTGGCCATCGGCGCGGTGGTCTACGGCCGGCGCGTGAGAGTGCTGTCGCGCCAGGTGCAGGACGCGCTCGCCGCCTCCAGCGAGGTCGCCGAGGAGGACCTGTCGGGCATCCGCACCGTGCGCTCGTTCGCCGCGGAGGCCCACGAGGTGGAGCGCTACGGCGCCGCGGTGGACCGCGCGCTGGCGCTGGCCAAGGACCGCGCGCGCCAGTCCGCCGTCTTCATGGGCGTCGCCTCGCTGGCCATGTACGGCTCCACCGCGGCCATGCTCTGGTACGGCGGTCGCCTGGTGGTGGACGGCGAACTCACGGTGGGCGCGCTCACCTCGTTCCTCATCTACACCTCGCTCGTCGCGCTCTCGCTGAGCGCGGTGGCGGAGGTATGGGCGGACTTCATGCGCGCCAGCGGCGCCGCGGAGCGCGTCTTCGAGCTGGTGGACCGCGTGCCCGCCATCCCCGCCGGAGGCCACCAGCTGCCGTCCGTGAAGGGCCACGTGGAGTTCCGCGGCGTGCGCTTCGCCTACCCCACGCGCGCGGACGTGCCGGTGCTCCAGGGCCTGGACCTGGAGCTCAAGCCCGGCGAGGTCGTCGCCGTGGTGGGCCCGTCGGGCGGAGGCAAGTCCACGCTCGCCTCGCTCATGTCGCGCTTCTACGACCCGCAGGGCGGCGCGGTGTTGCTGGACGGACATCCGCTCACCACGCTCGAGCCCGAGTGGCTGCGCCGCAACGTCGGCATGGTGGCCCAGGAGCCGCAGCTGTTCTCCTGCTCCATCGCGGACAACATCCGCTACGCCAGGCCCGACGCCACCGACGCCCAGGTCGAACACGCCGCGCGCGCCGCCAACGCCCACGACTTCATCCAGCGCTTCCCGGAGCGCTACAACACCCAGGTGGGTGAGCGCGGCGTGCAGCTGTCCGGCGGCCAGAAGCAGCGGGTCGCCATCGCCCGCGCGGTGCTCAAGGACCCGCGCCTGCTCATCCTCGACGAGGCGACGAGCGCGCTCGACGCGGAGAGCGAGCACCTGGTGAAGGACGCGCTGGAGCGCCTGATGAAGGGCCGCACCACGCTCGTCATCGCCCACCGCCTGTCCACCGTGGCCAACGTGGACCGCGTGCTCGTGCTGGAGTCGGGCCGCATCGTCCAGAGCGGCACCCACGCCAGCCTCATGGGCCAGGACGGCCTCTACCGCCGCCTGGTCGAGCGCCAGTTCGTCGCGGCCTGAACGGCCGCCTACCCTCCGCGTCCTTCGCTCATCGCACCGGAAAGTGGCGCGAAATCAGGGGGGCGATTAGTTGTTCCGGCCTCAAGAAAGGAGGTGATGCCTTGACCGACAGCAAGAGTCAGGCGTCCACCTCCGCTTCGGTGGCCTGAAACGGCTTTCCGTCGCGGTGGAAGACGCTAAAGGTTTCAGGGGCCCGTCTCCGCACATGCGGGGGCGGGTCTTTTACTTTCCGCTCGGGAATGGAAGTCCCGACAACCTGTTCCGACGCGCCGGGGGGAGTGGCCGACCCTTGACGTACCCATCCGGGAGATTCGCCGTGTCCATCACCCCGTGCCCCAGCCCTCTGCCCACCGCCCTGCGTGACGAGGAGTCCGTCCAGGCGCAGCGCAACCTGTACTGCCCCAACTACGACGCCTGCCTGCACATGGTGGTCAAGCGCGGCTGGGAGGGGTGGAGCTGCCGCAACTGCGACTTGCGCGACTTCCGCGTCGGACAACCCGACGTCCGGGAGTTCGCCGTGTCTCGCCCGGGTGCTTGGGACGGCAACTGAGGTGGCGTCAGCAGGCGTACCGGTCGACCCCCCGTCCGGCGCAGAATAATTGACGCATCCCTGCCCTACTTGGCAGAACGGGATATGCGCTCCAAGAAGACCAAGTTCATTTTCGTGACGGGCGGAGTGGTCAGCTCCCTCGGCAAGGGCCTCGCCTCGGCCTCCATCGGCGCCCTGCTGGAGAACCGTGGCCTCGCCGTCACGTTGCTCAAGCTGGACCCGTACATCAACGTGGACCCGGGCACGATGAGCCCGTTCCAGCACGGCGAGGTCTTCGTCACCGAGGACGGTGGCGAGACCGACATGGACCTGGGTCACTACGAGCGTTTCACCAACGCGCGGATGAGCCGGCTCAACAACTTCACGTCGGGCCGCATCTACCACGCGGTCATCATGAAGGAGCGCCGCGGCGAGTACCTGGGCAAGACGGTGCAGGTGATTCCGCACATCACGGATGAAATCAAGGCGAGCGTCCGTCAGGCGGCCCAGGACGCGGACGTGGTCATCGTGGAGGTGGGCGGCACGGTGGGCGACATCGAGTCGCTGCCCTTCCTCGAGGCCATCCGCCAGATGCGCTACGACGTGGGCAGCCAGAACGCCGTCTACGTGCACCTGACGCTGTTGCCGTACATCGGCGCGGCCGGCGAGGTGAAGACCAAGCCCACGCAGCACTCGGTGATGAAGCTGCGCGAAATCGGCATCCAGCCCGACTTCCTGGTGTGCCGCACGGACCGCGAGGTGTCGCGCGAGCTCAAGGACAAGATTGCGATGTTCTGCAACGTGGACACCGGCAACGTGTTCACGTCCCCGGACGTGCGCAGCATCTACGAGCTGCCGCTGGAGCTGCACCGGCAGGGCCTGGATGACCGGCTCGCGGAGGTGCTCAACATCTGGAGCCGCGCGCCGCACCTGGAGCGCTGGGAGAACATCATCCGCAAGGTGTACGAGCCCGCGCGAGGCCAGGTGCAGGTGGCCATCGTCGGCAAGTACGTGAACCTGACGGAGAGCTACAAGAGCCTCAACGAGGCCTTGCTCCACGGCGGCATCGCCAACGACGTGAAGGTCAACCTGCACTTCGTGGACAGCCAGGACGTGGAGGCGCAGGGGCCCGAGAAGCTGCTCGCCGGCGTGGACGCCATCCTGGTCCCCGGCGGCTTCGGCGTGCGGGGCACCGAGGGGAAGATCGCCGCCGTGCGCTACGCGCGGGAGAAGAAGATTCCGTTCTTCGGCATCTGCCTGGGCCTGCAGATGGCGGTGGTGGAGTTCAGCCGGAGCGTGCTGGGGCTGCCCAACGCGAACAGCCTGGAGTTCAACGAGCACACGCCGCACCCGGTGGTGACGCTCATGGAGAGCCAGGTGTCGGTGCAGGACAAGGGAGGCACCATGCGCCTGGGCAGCTACGCCTGCGCGCTCAAGCCCTCCACCCGTGCCCACCAGCTCTACGGCCAGGACCTCATCCAGGAGCGCCACCGGCACCGCTACGAGGTGAACAACGCCTACCGCGGCCGGCTGCAGGAGGCGGGCCTGGTCATCTCCGGTCATAATCCGGAGCTGAACTTGGTGGAGATGATTGAACTGTCGGACCACCCCTACTTCGTCGGCTGCCAGTTCCACCCCGAGTTCAAGAGCAAGCCCTTCGCCCCCCACCCCCTCTTCTCCGGCTTCATCAAGGCCGCGCTCGACCAGCGCGACGCCTCCGCCGGCCAGGTGCGCGCATGAGCGCCAGCAGCCTTCCGATTACCCTCTGTGGCCACAAGGTTGGCCCGGGACAGAAACTCTTCGTCATCGCCGGCCCGGACAGCATCGAGTCCGAGGAGATGGCGCTGAAACATGCTCACTTGCTCAAGGGCATCACCCGCCGGCTGGGCGTGCCCTATGCCTTCAAGTGCTCGTATGACAAGGCCAACCGGACAAGCGGGAAGTCCTTCCGAGGTCCTGGCCTCCGGGAAGGGCTGCGCATCCTAGCGCGTATCAGGGATGAAGTGGGCGTCCCGGTCCTCACGGACGTCCATGAAACCAGCCACGTAGGTCCTGCCTCGGAAGTTGTGGATATCATCCAGATACCGGCGTTCCTGTGCCGGCAGACGGACCTGGTCGAGGCGGTGGCCCGCTCGGGAAAGGGCGTGAACTTGAAGAAGGGACAGTTCGTGGCCCCCAAGGACATCGTCCACTCGGCGCGCAAGGCGTTCGAGACGGGCAACCCCAACGTGCTCGTCACCGAGCGGGGCTCGACCTTCGGCTACAACAACCTGGTGGTGGACATGCGGGGCCTGGCGCAGATGCGCGAGGCGGGCCTGGCCGTGTGCTTCGACGCCACGCACTCCGTGCAGCAGCCCAGCTCCGGGGACGGGGTGACGGGAGGCGACCGCAAATTCGTCTCACTGCTCGCCCGCGCTGCCGCGGCCGCCGGGATTGATGCATTGTTCACGGAAGTCCATGAGGACCCTGACCGTGCCCTGTGTGACGGTCCGTGCTCCCTCAATCCACAGATGTTCGAGGACGTGGTACGAAATGTGCTGGATATCCGCCGGGTGTTGGGACACGAGCCCGGCTGATGAACACGACGAGGGGAGCCGAGCAGACGATGCAGACGGACGCACCTTCCAAGCCTGGAAAGGAAGAGCTGACGTCCCGCGCGGCGCGCGTGCGGCTCTTGGTCTTCGACGTGGACGGGGTGCTCACCGACGGCGGCCTGTATTACGGCGACGGCGGGGAGCTGATGAAGCGCTTCGACGTGAAGGATGGCCACGCCCTGGTCATGGCCCGGCTGTCGGGCCTGCCCGCCGCCATCCTCACCGCTCGCACCTCGGGAATCGTGGAGGCACGCGGGCGGGAGCTCGGGCTGGCGGCTGTGTTTCAAGGCCGCCGGGACAAGGGTGCCGCACTGGACGAGCTCCTCCAGCAGCTGGGCGTCCCCCACGAGGCCTGTGCCTACATGGGGGATGACCACAATGACCTGGCCCCGCTGTCGAGGGTGGGCTTGTCCGCGTGTCCCGCGGATGCAGTTCCCGAGGTGCGTCAGGAGGTCCACTTCGTGGCTCAGAGCCCGGGAGGCCGTGGGGCCGCCCGGGAGCTCGTGGAGCTCTGCCTCAAGGCCAGTGCCCGTTGGGACGGGGCCGTGGGTCTGATGAGGGGGACTGATGGACGCAGTGCGCAGAGAGGTTGAAGGAAACCCCGTATTCAAGGTAGGTGGTTGATTCCATGGGCAGCGGAATGATGCAGCAAGAGGGGAGTACGGCGATGACGGACCAGCTCTACACGACGCACGACATCAGTCGTTTGCTTCAGGTGGATCCGTCCACGGTGAGCAAGTGGATTGACCGGGGCATCCTGATGGCCTTCAGGACGCCGGGCGGTCACCGCCGGGTGCGCTCGGCGGACCTGCGCACCTTCCTCATCGCGCACCAGATGCCGGTTCCGGAGGAGCTGGGCAGCGGCACGGTGCGGCTGTTGGTGGTGGATGACGAGCGGGCGGTGCTGGACGCCGTCAAGCGCGCGTTCAAGCCGTTCTCCGCGCAGGTGGAGCTGCAGACGACGACGAGCGGCGTGGAGGCCCTGCTGCTGGTGTCCGAGCAGAAGCCGCACGGGATGATCATCGACCTGAACATGCCGGACATCGACGGCCTCGAGGTCTGCCGCCGCATCCGCGCGCGCAAGCAGATGGAGGGTGTGCGGCTCATCACGATGACGTCCATGCACACCGCCGACGTCGTGGAGCAGTCCAAGCAGGCGGGCGCGCTCGCGTGCCTGGCCAAGCCGCTCGATGTGCAGCAGGTGCTGGAGCTGTTCCGCGTGCCCATCTCGCTCGGCGCCAAGCGCTGAGGTCGGGAGGGCTTCCGCCGCCCCCTCGCGGAAGCCCTCGACAGGGGTGAAGAAGGAGGAAGCCGCGCCGTTCTTCCGTGGACAGCGGCCTCCCAGGAGGGGTGTGCGCGCGATTCGACGCCTCGCGCGACAATCAGCCCTGGACCTTGACCTCGATGACCCGAGGCTTGGACTCCTCGCGTCGAGGCAAGGTGAGCGTCAGCACGCCCTGCTCGTAGCGCGCCTCCACCTTGGTGGCGTCCACCGTCTCCGGCAGAGAGAACGAGCGCGTGAAGCCGCCCTGCGCGCGCTCCTGGCGGCGCACGGTCACGCCCTCGGCGACGGGCTGCGCCTTGCGCTCGGCCTTCACGGTGAGCACGTCGCGCTCCACCGTCACCTGGATGTCCTTGGCGTCCACGCCCGGCATGTCGAGGTGCAGGGTGACGCCCGCCTCGGACTCGAGGATGTCGGCGGCGGGCACGCGCTCGCGGACCGCGGACTGACGGAAGAAGCCCGGCTGGGCGAACTCACGGAAGAGCGCGTCGAAGTCGCGCATCAGGGGGTTCACCACCACGGCGGAGTTGAACGGGTTGCGATTCTGCATGGTCTTCTCCTGTGCGTGACACTCCTCTGGCGGAGTGCACGGTGTGTGAATCACAGACGTTGTCGTTGTCGGCGGTTGCGCCTCGGGGGCCCCATCGGGGCTCCACTCCAGCGCCGCCTCACAAGACTCAAGAGAACCATGCTCCGGGACGTGTCAAGCAACGCCCCCGGGCCCTCGCGGCTCCCACCCTGCCCGCACGCCTGCTCTGCGGACCGCCGGGCGAGGGCCTTCCGGGACGGGCGGACATGGGCGACTTCAGTCGTCGTCGCGGGCCAGCGCCACGGCGTAGGCCTCCTCGTCGCGGGACACGTGCACCGTCCACGGGCGGCAGCAGACGGGGCAGTCCTCGATGTAGCGCTCCGCGCTGGCGCCGATGGGGTCCACGTCGACCTCCACCTCCTCGCCACAGTAGGGGCACTGCTGGATGGCGGCTTCCGCGAAGGGCTGCATGATGGTGCCTCCTCGCCCTCGTAGCGGGCGAAAGCGTCGCGGACTGAGCGTCCGCGCCGTCAGACGGTAGACTCCCGAGCCATGGCTTCTCCTTCCCGCAATCGCATCGGCGAAATCCTCGTCAAGGCCCGCGTCATCGACGAGCTCCAGCTCCGCAGCGCCATGGCCACCCTGGACCAGTGGGGCGGGCGGCTGTCGCGCGTCGTCTCCGACCTGGGGCTGGCCACCGAGGACACGATTACGGAGGCCATCTGCCAGGGCCTGGGGATGCAGCGCGTGCAGCTGGGCAACATCAGCCGGGACGCGGGGGCGCTCTCGCGCGTGGATATGACGCTGGCCGAGCAGAAGGCCGTCTTCCCCGTCACGCTCAAGGACAACGGCAAGACGCTGGTGCTGGCCATGGCGGACCCCACGGACCTGGCCACGCTGGACCAGGTGGCGGCCCGCAGCCGCGCCCGGGTGGTCCCCATGGTGGCGGGCGAGCGTGAAATCGAGCACGCCATCCTGCGGCACTACCGGGGCCAGGAGCCGGTGGTCAGCACCCGCTTTTCTCCCTCGCGCAACCAGTCCTCGGACACGCAGGCCACCGTCGACGAGCAGGAGGACGAGTTCAAGGTCGTCGACATGAGCGGCAAGACGGTGGTGAAGCGCATCGCCGACATCGTCCCGCCCGAGTCGCCCGCGGCGGCGCCAGCCCCCCGCGCTCCGGAGCGGCCCGCACCGCCCGCGGCGGCCCAGGGGTCGAGCGCGGCGGACATCCTCGACGAAATCCTGGCCGGCGG
Organism: Myxococcus sp. AB025B; assembly: GCF_006518215.1. Lineage (NCBI taxonomy): Bacteria > Pseudomonadati > Myxococcota > Myxococcia > Myxococcales > Myxococcaceae > Myxococcus > Myxococcus sp. AB025B. The sequence continues at coordinate 2,438 of NZ_SRLW01000163.1, read as the reverse complement.
CCCGTCCACCTCGCCCGAGTGGACGGACGAGGACCTGCAGCGGCTGCAGACGCTCCAGCAGAACCAGGAGAAGAGCTCCAAGATTCTGCGCGCCCTGCTGGAGCTGCTCCTGGAGAAGGGCAAGCTGCAGCAGCGCGAGCTCGCCGCCAGGATGCGCCTGTAGCGCTCAGCCCGCCTCCTGGAGCTCCCGCCCGGTGAGCCCCAGGAGGTAGAGGATGGTGTCCAGCCCGCCGGCGGAGATGGACGTGTCGGCGGCCTCGCGCAGCCGGGGCTTGGCGCGGAACGCAATGCCCAGCCCCGCGCGCTCCAGCATCAGCAAGTCATTGGCGCCGTCGCCCACCGCGATGACCTGCTCGAGCAGGATGCCCTCCTGGGCCGCGAGCTGCTCGAGCAGCTCCGCCTTGCGGCGCGCGTTGACGATGGCCCCGACGGTGCGGCCGGTGAGCCTGCCGCCCTCCGCCTCCAGCACGTTGGAGTAGGCGTGGTCGATGCCGAGCCGCGCCTTGAGCGCCTCGGCCGCCACGGAGAAGCCGCCGCTGATGACCGCGGTGCGGTAGCCCAGGCGCTTGAGCACGCGCACCAGCGTCTCGGCGCCCTCCGTGAGGGGCAGGTTGGCCGCGAGCCGGTGCAGCACGTCCACGTCCAGCCCCTTCAGCAGCGCCACGCGCTGGCGCAGCGACTCGTCGTAGTCCATCTCCCCCTGCATGGCGCGCTCGGTGATGCGCGAGACCTGGTCGCCCACGCCGTGCGCGCGCGCCAGCTCGTCGATGACCTCGATGCGGATGAGCGTGGAGTCCATGTCCATCACCACCATCCGCTTGCCGCGCCGGAACAGGCTCTCCTTCTGCAGCGCCACGTCGAAGGTGTTGTCGCGCATGGACAGCGCCAGCAGCGAGCGCTTGAGCACCTGGGGCTCCAGCGCGGGCGGCAGGGTGACGTGCAATTCCATGGAGCCCAGGTGCGGCTCGGACAGCCGGACGATGCGCTCCACGTTGGCGCCCGCCTGGGCCAGGTGCGAGGTGAGCGAGTGCAGCTGCCCTGCCCCCAGCGCGCGCCCCACCGCGGTGACGACGTAGCGCGCGGGCATGGGAGCCCCGGAGTCCGGCGTCTCCACCGCCTGGAAGTCCAGCGCCACGCCCAGCTCCCGCGCGGCGAAGAGCAGCGCCCGGGGAATGCCCACCGACTCGGGCAGCCGCACCAGCAGGCACAGCGTCAGGCGGCCCTGCACCACCACCTGCTCCACGTCGAGCAGTTCGGCGCCCGCGTCCGCGAGCAGGCCGGTGAGGCGGGCGGTGATGCCGGGGTGGTCCTTGCCCGTCACGGTGACGAGCACACAGCCTGGAGCAGTGGAGGTCATGGCGCGCGGCACAATGCCATGACCCCGCCTGGACGGGGCGGACGCCGCGAGGCCCCCACGTCGTGCCTGCCTGCAACCCGGTGGCGGAGGGCCAGGGCACGGCCTCTCCACGCCACCGTCCACACGGGGGGCGAGCCTCACGAGGAGACCCGCGCCCGGGAGCGCGTCACTGCTGGGGCGACTCGGAGGACAGGATGAGGTCGCCGCGGACGAGGAACTCCTTGTCCGGGAAGGCCTTGTAGAAGTCCTCGAGCATGGCGTCGACGTCCGGGTAGCGCTGCTCGCGCTTGTCCTGGGTGGCCTTGTCGAAGAGCTGGTCCAGGCCGCTGGGCGCCTCGGGGTTCACCTCCGAGGGGAGCGGCGAGCGGCGGCCCGGAATCTGCCCGGTCAGCATCTCGTAGAGCAGGATGCCCAGCCCGTACACGTCCGCGGAGGGGCCCGGGTCCTTGGCGCCGCGGTTCATCAGCTCCGGGGCCATGTACGCCATGCCGCCGGTGCCCACGAAGACCTGGGGCATGCCCTTGGTGGCGTCCACCTCCACCACGCGGCCCAGGCCGAAGTCGGACAGCTTGGCGTTGCCGTAGGCGTCGAAGAGGACGTTCTCCGGCTTGAGGTTGTGGTGCGTCAGCCCCGTGGCGTGGGCCGCGCGCAGGCCGTAGGCCATCTGGAGGAACGTGCGCAGCGCGAAGGGCACCGGCACCCCGCTGCCACCGCCCGCGTCCAGCCGCTCCTTCAGGCTGCCGTTCATCAGCTCCAGGACGAAGTAGGGGCGGCTGGCCTCCACGTTCTGGTCCACCACCTGGACGATGCCGGGGTGACGCACCTGGGCCTGGGCGCACAGCTCCTTCTTCAGCCGCTTGAGCACCTCACCGCGCTGCAGGAAGGAGAAGTACCCGAAGATGTCCTTGAGCTCCTTCAGGCAGATGTCCAGCCCCAGCGCCGTGAAGCGGCCCTTGAAGACGGTGCCCAGCGGGCCCGTGCCGATGGGGTCGAACTTCTGGTAGCGCAAGTCCAGCTCCGTGCCCTTCGGGGCGACGGGCGCGGCGGCGACGGGAGAAGTGGCGGCGGGAGGGGGCATGGA
>NZ_SRLW01000162.1:0-22303 GCF_006518215.1 Myxococcus sp. AB025B | reverse complement strand
TCGATTCGCAAGGCCGAGAGTTTGACCAGCGGGAAGAAGGCGGCGAAGTAGCCCCCACCAGCGTCGTCATCCGGTGTTCGGCATGCTCCGGAATGGGTGTTCGGCTTGGACCGGACTCAGTGATCGGTATGGCCGGAATACGCAGTTCACCGAGCCGAGGCCACGGCGCCGGTCGAAACCGCCTCTGCGTCCACAGTTCCTCGGTGTCGACCCCCTGGATGACCACCGCGCCCAGCAGGATGCCCGTGAGAGCCCCAGGCCGCTCCCGCCAGCGCCAGATGACCAGCGCCAGGATGCCGGTGAGCACCAGGTAGTGGAGCGGCCAGATGAAGCGGCCCGAGGAGCGGAACATCCCCAGCACCGGCATGAACACGTCGGCCAGCTTGCGCACCGACAGCACGACGACGCCACCGAGGGTCAGCGTCGTCGAGAACGCGAGCAGCGTGAGCAGACCTACCGCGACCCACAGAGGCCGATGGGCTCGGGCCCACGCTCGAACCTCGGGCCACCAGACCGAAGGCCGCCCCAGGAACGCGCCGAGCACGAGCACGCCGGTGCCGAGATAGCCGAAGCCCTCGTACTGGTCCTTCCGCGTCGGCAGCGCCGGCAACATCCGTGACCACGCCATCGGGTTGATAAGCGTGAGCATGTCCGCGCTGTACGCGCCGAAGCCATGCGCCGCGCCGCGCACGCCCTGGCCCACGTAGCCGAACGCGAAGAAGAGCGCCGCGAGCATGGCCGTGCCACCGGCGAACGTGAGCCCGGCCTGGCGCCGTGTCAGCAGTCCCTCCCGCCACGTCATGCTGACGAGCAGCGCCGTCGAGAGCGCGAAGACCATGACCATCAAGTACGGGTGGACCCCGGACGCGAGCAGGTTGATGAGCAGGACCACGCGCAGCGTCCGCCACGCACTTCGCGCATCCGGCCGCGGACGCAGGTGCAGCCACAGCAAGGCCGTGAGCATCCAGTGCGCGCAGAGCGTGTCGTGCTCGAACCGGAAGACAAGCACCGGCGCGAGCACGAAGAGCGCGGCCCCCAGGAACTGATGCGAGGCCCGAGGCGTGAACAGCGCCATCAGCTTGACGCCCATGAACCCCTGGAGCGCCAGGCACGACGCGAGCCACAGCCCGATGAACTGGAAGTCCTGGGGCAGCCAGCCCGAGAAGGGCTTGAACGCCAGCGCGAGCCACGGATTCGAATCCGTGAAGCCCACCGTGGTGGTCAGCGGCGCCATGTAGCCGGGGGTCCTGCCGAGGGGAAAACCCCAGGGGGCCTCACGGAAGAACCACCAGCCAAGCACGTGCTGCGCCCAGTCCCCCCAGCCCAACCACTCCAGGGACGTGGGGTCCAGCGTCCGCGCGCCGCCCAGCGCGATGAACCAGAGCACCCCCAGGAGCGCCCCCGCCCAGGGGACCAGTCGCGTCAGCGCCGTCTCGGGGCGCGCTGCGAGGCCAGGGCTGCGTGTGTGGGTACCCACCGACGTCCTCTTCCGCACACCAGGACCGCGACGAGGCGCGGCACTCGGAGTGGGGCGGAGCAATACCCCGGGCGAAGGACCGGAACCAGCCCGCCGATACGCGGGAGGGGGAGCCGCCGGGGATTGACAGGTCAATCAAGTGCGCGGCGAACCGCGAGGTCCCTGTCGTTTCCACCGGAGGGAGGCGGGCATGGAGCCCTCAAGGGCCCTTCATGCGCTCACCGTCGACGGTGGAGCAGGGTGTGTCCCGAGCATCACGAGGTGCCGGAGCCCCGGGGCTCACGGCGGCCCCGCCTGGGGCTCAGGACTCCGAGACGGGGTGGCCCCAGGGGTTGGTGCGCGGGAACTCGCGGAGCATCGCGCTCAAGCGGTACGCCGCCGCCACCGTGGCGCTCATCCGGACCCGCCGGGTCAGGGAGGCTCCGCGGGCCGCCGTGTCGCCCAGCCGCGCCGCCTGCTGCGCGAGCTGACGCTCCACCTCGGGAGACCAGCGGGAGAATTCGAGCCATTCCATGGAACTGCTCCTTCGCGAACCACGCGTGAGGGGGATGCGCCACCTAACCACTGGCGATCTCCGAATGCACGACGCCGCGCGTTGCCCACGACGTCAATGCGGTGTTTCCGACAGCGATTCCTTCTGCCGTTCGACAACTGCGATTCGGTGTCAGTGCAATGTTGAAGTCCGTAAGGAATGTCTGCCCACCTTGACGCCTCGCGGGAACCCACCGGGTGGGGAGTGCACCCCCGCCTGCAACCGCGAACACCCAGGGACTGATTCCAGAGGCTCGCCGAGGGGTGAAACTCAAACATGCAAGGAATTTTCCCCGGGGCGTTCTTTGAATCGAGAGGCACGGGGGCAGGGTGACGGGATGGGTCGCACGCTCGCCGGTGGAGTTGGCGAGGACTCGGGGCCGCATTGTTTGCGTGGGCCGAGTGAAAACGCGACGGCGGCGCCTTTCTGGAGTCCACTCGCGTGAGGGGACCGCGCGAGAGCGAGGGTGAATGGCCCGCTGATGATTCCAGCCATGGCCTGGGGGATGAATCATCAAAGGCAGCTCAACAACGAGACGACCCGGAGGGCGGACGTGGCTCCAGAAACTGTTGATGTCATCATCGTGGGATGTGGACCGGTCGGAGCGATGGCGGCCAACCTGCTCGGACTGCAGGGCGTCAGGACGCTCATCGTGGAGAAGGAGCTGTCCGCGCATGCCCAGTCGCGCGCCATCAGCCTGGATGACGAGGCGCAGCGCATCTTCCAGTCCGCGGGCCTGGAGGGAGAGCTGGGGCCGGGCTTCCATCCCTGCAAGACGCTGCGCTACCTGGATGACCGCCTGCGCGTGCTCGCGGAGGTGGACTTCACGAAGCTGGACCGCCCCTACGGGCATGACGTGGCCACCTTCTTCCAGCAGCCGAGGATGGAGGCGATGCTGCGCAAGGGCATGGCGCGCTTCGAGCATGTGGAGCTGTGGCAGGGCCACGAGGTCGAATCCTTCGTGCAGGACGCGGAGGGCCTCACGGTGCGCGTGCGCGAGGTCGCCAGCGAGAGGGTGCTCACCGTCCGCGCCCGCTACCTGCTCGCGTGCGATGGCGCGCACAGCCCCATCCGGCGCAAGCTGGGCCTGAAGCTCGAGGGCACCACGGGCCTGGAGCACGCGCTCGCCATCACCGTGAGCACGTCGTCGCCGGAGCCCGACTACACCAGCTACCTGTGTGGCCCGAAGCGCCGCGGCTTCATCGCGCGCACCGCGCGGGACGAGATGCGCTTCGACATCATCGTCGACCCGGACGCGGACCTGGAGGCGGTGCGGCAGCCGGACCACGTGCGCACGCTCATCGCGCCGTACATCGACCCGTCGACGGTGAAGATCCGCTCCATCAACGTGCACTCGTACCACTCGCGCCTGGTGGACCGCTGGCGGGTGGGACGCGCCTTCCTGATGGGGGATGCCGCGCACCTGATGCCGCCGTTCCTGGGCCAGGGCCTTTGCGCGGGCTTCCGCGACGCGGCGAACCTGACCTGGAAGCTGGCGCGGGTGCTGGACGGCTCGGCGGACGACTCGCTCCTGGACACGTACGAGCAGGAGCGGCGCGGCCACGTGGCGGAGGTCATCAAGAGCTCGGACGCCATGGGCCGGGTGATGATGTCCGGAGGCCAGGTGCTCTCGCGCGTGCGCAACGCGCTCATCCAGCTCCTCTACCGCCTACCCGTCACCGGGGAGTTCATCCGCCAGTTCAAGGTGAAGCCCGTCTTCGCGCTGGAGCAGGGGTTCCTGCTCGGCGCACGACGCGGGAAGGCCGCGCCGGAGGGCACCTACTTCCCGCAGCCGCGCGTGGAGGTGCTCGAGGGCCAGCGGGTCCTGCTGGACCACGTGCTGGGCGAGGGCTTCGTGGTGCTCACGCGGCCGGGCGCCTCTCAGGACGTGCAGCGGGAGGCCCGTGCGCTGGCGGCGGAGCTGGGCGCGCGTGCGTGGACCGTGCTCTCCGCGGAGCGCATCGGCGAGCCTCCGCCGGAGGCGCTCGTGGACACGGAGGGCCGGCTGGGCGCGTGGTTCGCCCGCCACGGCAAGGACGTGGTGGTGCTCCGCCCGGACCGCTACGTGTTCGGCACGGCGACGGGGCCGGAGCTGGAGGGGCTTCGCCGCTCGCTGCGTGGACGCATCCGTCCGCGCGCGCCCACGCCCGACACAGTGGTGCGTCGCGCGGGGTAGGGCCGTGAGAAGACGACGGGGCGCCCAGGCCGATTCCTCGGCCCGTGACGCCCCGGGGCATGACTGAGCGGGGCTCGCCTTCCGAGCGGGCCCCGGTGGGACATCAAGCCGCGGCGGGCTTGATCATCTGCTGGGCGCGCTCGACACAGTCGCCCATGAAGCGCAGGTAGATGTCCAGCGCCTGCGCGCCCGTCTTGCCGATGACCGCGGTCTTCTCGGGGACCTGGTCCAGCAGCTTGCCGAGCATGACCTCGTTGAGCGCGGTGTGCCCCACGTCCAGCTCCGCGTGCTCCTTCACGAAGGACATGGCCTCCATGATGTCCTCGCCACAGACGCGCTTGGCCTGCTCCATCAGCCCGGGCGCGAACACGACGGACAGGTTCTCGATTTCATACTCGATGGCCACCTGCGCCGCCGGCATCTCGCCGACGATGGTGTCCTCGTGGATCTTCCGGTACTCGACCATCGCCTGCGTGGGCGTCTGGCTCAAGAGCGCATTCACATCCAGCTGCGGAGAGCGGCGCGAGTTCCACCGGGCCACCAGGTTCTTGGTGTCCTCGATCATCATCAGGTGGTGGCCCTCCTCGTGCTTCGCGTGGGTGATGAGCTTCTCGCCCACGTCCTTGAGGCCCATCTTCACGGAGGCCTCGCCCGCGCGGCGGATCCACTTGTCCACCGGCTCCGTCATGTAGACACCCAGCGAGTTGAGCTGGATGAGGAAGCCCTCCACGAGCGCCGGGTCCACGTTGGGATCCAGCAGCGCCTTCAGGGCGGGGGACGTCTTGAGGCGCTCGCGCACGGGGGCCACGTGCGGAACATAGTTCTGCTCCACGAATTGCTTGCTCATGTGTCTACCTCTGGGGCGTTTAGCGAGGGTTGTGGGCGCCGCGGCGCCCGATGGTCAGCTCACTGATGTGCTCAAGGAAGTCCGGAATCAGCTTGGAGGAGATGATCCACATGTAGGGATCGGGCCCTCCGTGGATGCCGGCCTCCTGCACGTAATCCCCCCCCTCGTCCTCACATAGGAAGTGGAACGAGGTGCGGCGGCGCGCCGCGTACCACCGGCGCGCGGCGTCCACCAATGCGACATAGGTGGACGGTCCTTCTTCGGTCAGCGGGAACAGGCGCGCCATGTCCAGCAGGCAGTACAGGTTCGTGCCCCGCTGACCCAGCTCCAGCACCGTCGCGGCCACGGGGACTCCGTTGCGCCGCGCGACGAGAATCTCCCGCTCACGCTCGAGATTGAACTGCTTCCAGCGCGCCTGCACCGGACGCATGTCGATGCGCTCGCGCGTGAAGTCCAGCGCGTCCACGTAGCAGGCGGGGCGGGTGCGCGCGATGGTGTCCGCCAGCAGCGTCAGCTCCTGCGCCGTCGCGAGGCCAATCTGGATGCCCTCGTGCGCGCGGCCCGTCTGCTCGTGCGTGTACACGTCCAGCATGTGCACCTTGCGAGTGAAGGCCAGGCCCTGGCCCGTCTCCATCTGCCGCTCGGCGTAGCGCACGTGCGCCTTGGCGATCCACGGGTTGAGCGCCTCCACGTAGGCCACCACCCAGCGGAAGTCCGGGTCGCTCTGCGGATGCTCGAAGGTGCGCACGTACAGATCGCGCATGATCTGCCCCGGCTCCTGCACGCTCGGGGGCGGCTTGCCGGGACGCTTGGCGACCTGGTGCCCCATCCACGCGTGGCGGTAGGGCTTCATGAAGGACAGCGTCGCCTCGGGGCCGCGCTCGGACGGCCACACCGCCTGGCAGAACAGCTGCGGAATCTCCGCGCCGCGCTTGGCCATGCTCCGGAAGGCCAGCCGCTGCTCCTCGAACTCCTCGGACGTCTTGCCCGCGAGGCTGAAGAAGCCCGAGCGGGTGAACAAATCCCAGAGCCCGTCCTCCATGTTCTCGCTGGTGCGAGTGGCGGGGGAAGTCGTCTGCGACACGAAGCGCACCCAGCGCGCCTCGTCCACGGAGTAGGGCTGCACGCTCAGGCCGCACAGCATGTAGCCATCCGCGCGGGGGCTGGTGACGTAGCGGATCTCCCCGCGCAAGGTCAGCGTCTGGCCCTCGCCCGTCTGCAGCTCGATGTGCGGCGGCAGCAGGCCGGGGAACATCAGGTCCTCGGGCTTGCAGCGCAGGCACAGGCCGGAGAACGACAGGTCCACCACGTCGCGCTGCAGCTCGCCCAGCTCCCGCCAGAGCGGGTGGTGGAAGCGCACGTTCGCGCCCGCGGGGGCGGGGACGCGGCGGTGCCAGCGGTGACGGATGCGGGAGATGCGCGTGGGCAGCTGCGTGTAGAGCCGCTCGCCGTCGCCGCTGCCGCCGTCCAGGCGCATGCGGTACGCGCTGTTGTAGCCGATGACGTCCACGTCGAAGGGCGCCTCGCCCCACTCGGTGACGGGCTCCTCGGAGCGCCACTCCAGCTGCGACGTCGCCGTGTTGAAGCGCTCGAGCACCATGCGCACCGAGCGGCCCTTGCGGCGCAGCACTCCGTTGTTCCCGGACGCGCAGATGGCCACCAGGATGGAGCGGATGCGCTCGGCCTGCTCGATGGTGTCCTGCACCGGCAGCACCGACGCCGCCGGCTCCGCCACGCCGTTCTTCAGCGCGTCCGCCAGCAGGGACAGAATCTGGCGGCCCTGCTCCACCGTCACGCCCACCAGCTGCAGGCCGACGGGCGCGCTCGCCGTCTCCGCGTCCGCGCGGATGAACGCGCCGACCAGGGGACCGATGGTGAGCCCACGGCCCTTGAGGAAGACGGGCAGGGTGGGGCCCTCGGCGTGCGTCACGGGACCGCGCGGCATCACCCAGACCACGGTGGGGCTCAGTCGCGTCACCTCACCCAGCGTCGCGTCCAGCGTGCCCAGCGAGCAGGTGATGGCGTTGGCGCCCCGGCCGTGCAGCGAATAGCCCGAGTCGTCCAGCGCGGCTTCCGCTGGCGGCAGCGGAATCACATTGATGAAAGCGTCGCGGCTATCGAACTCGACCGTCCGCCGGTCGGAGAGCGGGTTTCCCCCTTCCATGTCCAGGAGCCCCCTTCTCCGGTAGTGAGGAACGCCTGATGCGGATGGCGAAGTTGCAAGCACAACAGTTCCTCCCTGCTCCAGCGGTGCTGCGGTGGGCGGCATTTCGCTATGGGTCCGTATCATACGGAGTCGAGAGGAACAGTCAAATCGAATTTGTGCAGCCTTGCTGTTTTCGTCAAGGCCGGAATCTAGGGCACTGGGTCAACCGTGACAGGCCATTTCTCCAAGTTTCACGAACTGCATGCCCAGCACCCGACAACGGCACGGCCAAGATGTCGCGAAGCTGTAATGTCTCCAGTCAACCATGCCCTGCGTACTTTCTCGTAGTGAAATGGAGCGCGTCGGATTCCGCCAGTAAAGTCCCTCTGAAGAGCCAACGGGACGAGGTGCGGCATGAGCGCGGCGCGGGACTGGGTGGACAGGACGTCGGGTGAAGCCGGGGCGAGGCCCCAGGTGGCTTCCCCAACCGCCGTGCTGGCGTCGGTGGAAGGACCGGATTCCCAGCAAGTGAATGTCGCTGCGCTCATGGAAGAAGCCCTGGAATTGCTGGAAGCCGCACGAAGAATCCACGGCATCGAAGTGAAGCTGGAACTTCCAGAGGAAACCGTTCTGGCGCGGACAGGGGCGCGACGTACACGGCAGGTGTTGCTGCTGTTGCTGTCGCACGCGGCGGACCACGCGGGGAAGGGAAGTGTGCGCGTGGTGCTGGACGCACCGGATGACTTTGGTGACGAGCCGCCGCGCTTCCAGGTGGTGGCGTCCGGGGCGCGGCTGTCCGCGCGGGAGCTCCAGGCGGTGTTCCTGTCGCCCATGCTGGTGGGCCCCGCGCACCGGCGGCTCGCCCGGGCCCGGGAGCTGGTGGAATCCGTCGGCGGCACGCTCGGCGTGGAGCGCGGCGAATGCGACGGGCTCACGGTGACGGTGGAGCTGCCCGCGCCGGGCCTGGCCTGCTGGTAGGACGGTGAGAAGGCGCTGTGTTCCCAGCGTGGCGCGCGTGCCCGAGCGCATGCGGCGCCGCTGGGTCCGATAAGTCCTGCAACCTGGAGGAGCGGCCAAACTCCTTGACGGGAGGGGGGCGGGTTCTCGACTATCCCGCGCCAATTCTTACACGGCCACACCTTCCAGGAGTACGTCCATGGCTCCCCCGACTTCCGGCGAGAAGATCACCCTCCAGAACGGCAAGCTGTCCGTGCCGGACCATCCGATCATCCCCTACATCGAGGGCGACGGCACGGGCCGCGACATCTGGCGCGCGTCCCAGGCGGTGTTCGACGCCGCGGTGGAGAAGGCCTACAAGGGCAAGAAGAAGATCGCCTGGCACGAGGTCCTCGCCGGCGAGAAGTCCTTCAAGCAGGTCAACAACTGGCTTCCCGACGAGACGGTCGAGGCCTTCCGCACCTACCTGGTCGGCATCAAGGGCCCGCTGACGACGCCGGTGGGTGGCGGCATCCGCTCGCTGAACGTGGCGCTGCGCCAGCTGCTGGATCTGTACGTCTGCCTGCGTCCCGTGCGCTACTTCAAGGGCGTGCCCAGCCCGGTCAAGTCGCCGGACAAGGTGGACATGACCATCTTCCGTGAGAACACGGAGGACATCTACGCGGGCATCGAGTTCGAGGCCGGCAGCCCCGCGGCGGCGAAGTTCCTGTCCCTGCTCAAGCAGGAGTTCCCGAAGGAGTTCGGGAAGATCCGCTTCCCGTCGGACATCGGCCTGGGCGTCAAGCCCGTGTCCAAGGAGGGCAGCGACCGGCTCATCCGCGCGGCCATCCAGTACGCGGTGGACCACAAGCGCAAGAGCGTCACGCTGGTCCACAAGGGCAACATCATGAAGTTCACCGAGGGCGCCTTCCGCAAGTGGGGCTACGAGCTGGCCGCCCGGGAGTTCGGTGACAAGGTCTACACCTGGGACCAGTGGGAGGTGACCAAGGCCGCCAAGGGCGAGGAGGCCGCCAACGCCGAGCAGAAGGCCGCCGTGGCCGCCGGCAAGATCATCATCAAGGACTCCATCGCGGACATCACGCTGCAGCAGGTGCTCACGCGTCCGGACGAGTTCGACGTCATCGCCACGCTGAACCTCAACGGCGACTACCTGTCGGACGCGCTGGCGGCGCAGGTGGGCGGCATCGGAATCGCCCCGGGCGGCAACATCAACTACGTCACGGGCCACGCGGTGTTCGAGGCCACGCACGGCACGGCGCCCAAGTACGCGGACCAGGACAAGGTGAACCCGGGCTCGGTCATCCTCTCCGGTGAGATGATGTTCCGGCACCTGGGCTGGCACGAGGCCGCGGACCTGATGATCCAGGGCATGGACCGCGCCATCGCCGCCAAGACGGTGACGTACGACTTCGCCCGCCTGATGAAGCAGGAGGGGCAGTCCGGGGTGACCGAGGTGAAGTGCTCCGAGTTCGGTCAGGCCATCATCAAGCACATGTAGTCCCCTCGCGGGGAATTGGGAGACGGCGAAGCCATGGCTCAGAATCGCAAGAAGAAGATTGGCCTCATCGGCGGCGGGCAGATCGGCGGCAACCTCGCGCTGCTGGCGGTGCAGAAGTCGCTCGGTGACGTGTTCCTGTACGACATCCCGGCGGCCGAAGGCCTGGTCAAGGGCAAGGCCCTGGACATCAACCAACTGGCGGCGGTGGACGGCTACGACTGCCGCGTCACCGGCACCACGGACTGGAAGGACGTCGCTGGCTCGGACGTGATCATCATCACGGCCGGCATGCCCCGCAAGCCGGGCATGAGCCGCGAGGACCTGCTGGAGATCAACCTCAAGATCATGACGGACGTGGCGGGCAACATCAAGCAGCACGCCCCCAACGCCTTCGTCATCAACGTGGCGAACCCGCTGGACGCGATGGTGTTCGCGCTCCACAAGATCGCCGGCCTGCCGGACAACATGGTCGTGGGCATGGCGGGCGTGCTGGACACCAGCCGCTTCAAGTGCTTCGTGGCCGAGGCGCTCGGCTGCTCCATCCGTGACGTGGAGGCGCTGGTGCTCGGCGGCCACGGCGACGACATGGTGCCCCTGGTGCGTCACAGCACCGTGGGCGGCGTGCCCCTCACGGAGCTCATCGCGAAGGACAAGCTGGACGCCATCGTCAAGCGCACCCGCGAGGGCGGCGCGGAGCTGGTCGGCCTGTACAAGACGGGCAGCGCCTACTTCGGGCCCGCGGCCTCCTCCATCGCCATGGCGGAGAGCTTCATCTTCGACCGCAAGCGCATCCTGCCGGGCGCGGCCCTGCTCAAGGGCCAGTACGGCATCAACGGCTACTTCTTCGGGACCCCCGTGCAGATCGGCGCGGGCGGCATCGAGAAGGTCATCACCGTCGACCTGAACGACGCCGAGAAGGCCGAGCTGGAGAAGTCCTTCCAGTCGGTCAAGAAGACGGTCGACTCCGTCAAGCTGTAGGTCGTTCCAGTCAGAAGCCCGTCGGGGACCCCCGGCGGGCTTCTTGGCTGATGCCGCGAATGACGCGGGCTTATCGAGTTTCTCGCCGCCGTTGCGGCGTGCTTCCAGCAAGTTAACTAGCCTGTAGAACTCGCACGGAGATGTCCGGAGCGTGGCGCGCCGGTTGTGGCGGGCCGGCTGACGGCAGGCGCCCTGGATCCGGCGGTCAAGGAGACGATGATGGCAGCAGCAGCGCGGTTCACAGTGGTGGGCGGCGGTCTCGCCGGGCTGATGACGACGATCAAGCTCGCGGAGGCGGGCCACCAGGTGGATGTGCTCTCGCTCGTCCCGGTGAAGCGCTCCCACTCGGTCTGCGCGCAGGGAGGCATCAACGGCGCGGTGAACACCAAGGGAGAGGGCGACCACCCGGAGATCCACGTCAAGGACACGCTGCGCGGCGGCGACTTCCTGGCCGAGCAGATCTCCGTGAAGGGCATGTGCTACGCGGCCCCCGGCATCATCTACCTGCTGGACCGCATGGGCGTGACGTTCAACCGCACGCCGGAGGGCCTCTTGGACTTCCGCCGCTTCGGCGGCACGCTCCATCACCGCACCGCCTTCGCCGGCGCCACGACGGGCCAGCAGCTGCTCTACGCGCTGGACGAGCAGGTCCGCCGCTACGAGGCCGAGGGCAAGGTCACCAAGTACGAGTACTGGGAGTGGCTCGGCACGGTGAAGGACGAGGGCGGCCGCTGCATCGGCAGCGTGGCCGTGGACCTGCGGACCATGGAGATCCGCACCTTCCCGGCGGAGGCCGTGTGCCTGGCCACGGGTGGCCCGAGCATCGTCTTCGGCCGCTCCACCAACTCCGTCATCAACACCGGCACCGCCGCGGGTCGCGCCTACATGGAGGGCGCCATCTACGCCAACGGCGAGTTCATCCAGGTGCACCCGACGTCGATTCCGGGCGAGGACAAGCTGCGCCTGATGAGCGAGTCGGTGCGCGGCGAGGGTGGCCGCGTCTGGGTGCCGCGCAAGAAGGGCGACACGCGCGGGCCCCGGGACATCCCGGAGAGCGAGCGCTGGTACTTCCTCGAGGAGAAGTACCCCAAGTACAAGAACCTGGTCCCCCGCGACGTCGCCACGCGCGAGATCTTCATGGTCTGCCGCGACCTGGGCATGGGCATCGGCGGGCGCGACGGCGTGTACCTGGACGTCACGCACATCCCGGCCAAGACGCTCGACGCGAAGATCAAGGGCGTGATGGAGATCTACGAGAAGTTCGTCGGAGATGATCCGCGCGTCACTCCGATGGTCATCTTCCCGGGCATGCACTACTCGATGGGCGGCCTGTACGTGACGTTCGAGGCCGACTCGAAGACGCTCACGCCGCTCGAGGGCAGCCCCAAGAACCAGTCCACCAACATCCCGGGCCTGTACGCCGCGGGCGAGGCGGACTACGCGTTCCACGGCGGCAACCGCCTGGGCGCCAACTCGCTGCTCTCCTGCATCTACTCGGGGATGATCGGCGGCCCGGCCATGGCGTCCTTCGCCAAGAGCCAGACGACGAGCGCGGCGGCCATGCCGGAGAAGTACTTCCAGGACGCGAAGCGCTACTGGGAGGACCGGTTCGCCACCATCAAGAAGATGGCGGGCCCGGAGAACCCGTACGGCCTGGCGCAGGAGCTGGGCGACGTGATGACGGAGAACTGCACCGTCGTGCGCTACAACGACCGCCTGAAGAAGACGGTGGAGAAGATCCGCGAGCTGAAGGGTCGCTGGAAGAGCGTCAACGTGCTGGACACGGGCAACTCGTCCAACCGCTCGATGTCGTTCGTCAACCAGCTGTGGAACATGCTGGAGCTGGGCGAGGTCATCGCCACGAGCGCGCTCTTGCGCGACGAGAGCCGCGGCGCGCACTACAAGCCGGACTTCTCGCTGCCCGAGCCGAAGACGAAGGATCCCAACGACGATCCCGCCTGGATGGCGCTGTGGCAGGCGCGCCACGACAAGTGGGCGAAGACGACCATCGCGAAGTACGCGGAGCAGGGGCCGAACATCTCCTACGAGGATGTGCCGACGCCCGTGCTGAAGCCCGAGCCGCGCTGGTACGCGTAAGGCACCGGGGAACTTTCTGGGCGTGCCCGCGCCTGAATCGCGCGGGCCCCCGTAACTGACTTGGAAGCGAAGGGTCGAGCGACATGGACACCGCACAGGCAGGCGCCGTCAGCAGCCAAACCATCTCCTTCCGCATCTGGCGGCAGGATGATCCGAACCAGCCGGGCCACTACGAGGAGTTCAAGGTTCCCTATCGCAAGGGCGCCAACGTCATCTCGTGCCTGATGGAGATCCAGCGCAACCCCGTCACCGTGGAGGGCAAGAAGGTTGCGCCGGTGGTGTGGGACGCCGCGTGCCTCGAGGAGGTCTGCGGCAGCTGCGCGATGAACATCAACGGCCGCGTGCGCATGGCCTGCTCGGCGCTCATCGACAAGCTGGAGCAGCCGATCACGCTGGAGCCCATGAGCAAGTTCCCCGTGGTCCGGGACCTGGCCGTGGACCGCAGCCGCATGTTCGAGGCCCTCAAGAAGGTGAAGGGCTGGATCCCCACGGACGGCACCCACAACCTGGGCCCCGGCCCGCGCCAGTCCCCGGTGGACCAGTCCACCATGTACGTGCTGTCCACGTGCATCACGTGCGGCAGCTGCCTGGAGGCGTGCCCGCAGGTGACCCTGGGCAACGACTTCGTGGGCGCCGCGGCCATCAGCCAGGCCCGTCTGTTCAACATGAACCCCACGGGCAAGCTCAACTCCGAGGAGCGCGTGCGCGCGCTCATGGGCCCCGGCGGCGTGCAGGACTGCGGCAAGGCGCAGAACTGCGTGAAGGTCTGCCCGAAGGAGATCCCGCTCACCACCTCCATCGCGATGATGAACCGCCAGGTGACCAAGCTGGTCATCAAGGACCTCTTCTCGCAGGAGGAGGAGAAGAAGGGCCACAGCGGTCCAGGGTGACGCTCGCGCGGGCGCTCCGCCGTGTCCTCGGCCCCGCTCCGGTCTCCCTCGTGGAGCCCGGGCGGGGCTGTTGACGTTTCAGGGGCAGGGGCGCGGTGAAGGGCGCCTCATCTGCCCGGACATTCCTGATTATCAGCGGTCCACACCGTGCCGCACCGCGGTGCCTGTCGGGTCAAACGGCCTTGCCATCCGTCGGTTTCTGCGCAATGAGGGCCACGCGCTGACGCCTGTAAGGGGTCGTCCCCCTCGTCTCCACATGGAGCCTCGATGAAGATCCACGAGTACCAGGGCAAGGAAATCTTCCGGAAGTACGGCGTGCCCACGCCGAAGGGAATCCTCGCGCTCTCGCCCAACGACGCGGAGGCCGCGGCGAAGACGCTCGGCACGCCTGTCGTGGTGGTGAAGGCCCAGATCCACGCCGGTGGTCGTGGCAAGGGCGGCGGCGTGAAGCTCGCCAAGAGCCCCGCCGAGGCGAAGGAGCTGGCCAAGCAGATGCTTGGCATGAAGCTCAAGACCATCCAGACCGGGCCTGAGGGCCAGACGGTCCACAAGGTCTACATCGAGCAGGGGCTCGACATCGGCCAGGAGCTGTACCTGGGCGTGACGCTCGACCGCGCCACCAGCCGCGTCACCTTCATGGCGTCCCGCGAGGGCGGCGTGGAGATTGAAGAAGTGGCGGAGAAGCACCCGGAGAAGATCCTCCGCGAGACGGTGGACCCGGCGGTGGGCTTCCTGGACTTCCAGGGCCGCAAGCTGGCCTTCGGCCTGGGCCTGACGGGCCCGACGGTGAACAAGTTCGTCCAGTTCTGCACCGCGCTCTACAAGATGTTCGTGGAGACGGACGCGTCCCTGGTGGAGATCAACCCGCTGGTCATCCTGAAGGATGGCGGCGTGGTGGCGCTCGACGCGAAGGTGACCTTCGACGAGAACGCGCTCTACCGGCACAAGGACCTGCTCGAGTACCGCGACCTCGCCGAGGAGGAGGCGCGCGAGACGCAGGCCAAGGAGTGGGACCTGGCGTACATCGCGCTCGATGGCAACATCGGCTGCATGGTGAACGGCGCGGGCCTGGCCATGGCCACCATGGACACCATCAAGCTGGTGGGCGGTGAGCCGGCCAACTTCCTGGACGTGGGCGGCGGCGCGACGAAGGAGAAGGTGACGGCGGCCTTCAAGCTTATCCTGGCCGACCCCGCGGTGAAGGCGGTGCTGGTCAACATCTTCGGCGGCATCATGAAGTGCGACGTCATCGCCGAGGGCATCATCGCCGCGGCGAAGGAGGTCCAGCTCAAGGTCCCGCTCGTGGTGCGCCTGGAAGGCACCAACGTGGAGCTGGGCAAGCAGCTGCTCAGCAACTCCGGCCTCGCCATCACCCCGGCGGACAACCTGCGTCAGGCGGCCGAGAAGGCCGTCGCCGCGCTGAAGTAGTCCGCGCGCTTCATTGCCCACACTTTAAGGAGCGCCATGAGCATCCTCGTCAACGAAAACACGAAGGTCCTCTGCCAGGGCATCACCGGCTCGGCGGGCTCGTTCCACTCGAAGCAGATGCTGGAGTACGGCACGAAGCTCGTGGCCGGCGTGACGCCGGGCAAGGGCGGCACCCAGTTCGAGGGCAAGGTTCCCGTGTATGACACGGTCGCCGACGCCGTGAAGCAGACGGGCGCGAACACGTCCGTCATCTTCGTCCCGCCCCCATTCGCCGCCGACTCCATCATGGAGGCCGCCGACGCGGGCGTGTCCCTCATCATCACCATCACCGAGGGCATCCCCGTCCTCGACATGGTGCGCGCCAAGCGCTACCTGCAGGGCAAGCCGGGCGTGCGCCTCATCGGCCCGAACTGTCCTGGCGTGATTACGCCCGGCGCCAAGTGCAAGATCGGCATCATGCCGGGCCACATCCACAAGCCGGGCCGCATCGGCGTGGTGTCGCGCTCGGGCACGCTGACGTACGAGGCGGTGCACCAGCTCACCCAGCTGGGCCTGGGCCAGTCGACGGCCGTGGGCATCGGCGGAGACCCGGTCAACGGCACCGACTTCGTGGACGTGCTGAAGCTGTTCCAGGCGGACCCGGACACGGACGCCGTCATCATGATTGGTGAGATCGGCGGCAGCGCCGAGGAGGCGGGCGCGGAGTACGTGGCCCGCGAGTTCACCAAGCCCATCGCCGGGTTCATCGCCGGCCAGTCGGCGCCCCCGGGCAAGCGCATGGGCCACGCCGGCGCCATCATCTCCGGCGGCAAGGGCACGGCGACGGAGAAGATCAAGGCGATGGAGGCCGCGGGCATCCTGATGGCCGCCAGCCCCGCCGAGCTGGGCACCACCCTCCAGGAGGCCGTCAAGCGCGGCCCCAAGAAGCGCTAACACCCCTTAAAGGGAAAAGGAGCCAGTCACATGGCCATCGAGCGTACGCTGTCCATCATCAAGCCGGACGGTCTGCAGAAGGGCGTCATCGGGAAGATCATCAGCCGCTTCGAGGAGAAGGGTCTGAAGCCGGTCGCCATCCGGCTCCAGCAGCTCTCCCAGAAGGAGGCCGAGGGCTTCTACGCGGTCCACAAGGCCCGGCCCTTCTTCAAGGACCTGGTGCAGTTCATGATCTCCGGCCCCGTCGTCCTGATGGTGCTCGAGGGCGAGAACGCCGTCCTGGGCAACCGCGACATCATGGGCGCCACCAACCCCGCGCAGGCGGCCGAGGGCACCATCCGCAAGGACTTCGCCACCAGCATCGACCAGAACACGGTCCACGGCTCCGACAGCCTGGAGAACGCGAAGAACGAGATCGCGTACTTCTTCCGGGAGACGGAGATCCAGCCGTACGAGTACACCGCCAAGAAGTAGGCGACAGGGCCCTTCCAAGGGCTCCTGACCCGCGGCCCGGTGTCGGCACCCGTCATGGGGCTGGCCCGGGCCGTTGGTTTTCGAGCGGGGCGGTGTGGGGATGCGTAGGGTTGGGGGAGGGGAGTGCGTTCCCGTGTCGACCAGGCGACCAGGGCCTCCTTTGACACCTCGACCCCAGGTGTGGGAAGGGACGCCCCCGGGCCCCCGTTTCACTGCGCGACGACGATGACCGAGACCTCCGCCACCGCCACCCTTCCCGTCACGGAGCCCTTGCTGGCGCCCGCTCCCGCGAAGCTCGTGGACGTGGCCAGCCTGTCCATGGAAGCGCTCACCCGCTTCGTCACCGAGCAGCTGGGCGAGCGTGCGTTCCGGGCCCCGCAGATCTACCGCTGGCTGCACCAGCGCGGCGCCACCTCGTTCGACGAGATGACGGACCTGTCCAAGGCCTTCCGCGAGAAGCTCAAGGTCGCCGCGGAGATCATCCCGCTGGTGAAGGACCTGGAGCAGCGCAGCGTCGACGGCACCATCAAGTACCGGTGGAAGACGCGCGACGGGCGCTACATCGAGTCCGTCTACATGCCCTCCGAGGACCGCCGGACGCTGTGCGTGTCCACCCAGGTGGGCTGCGCCATGGCCTGCGGCTTCTGCATGACGGGCACCATGGGGCTCAAGCGCAACCTGACGCCCAGCGAGATCGTCGCGCAGGTGCACGCCGTCAATCGCGAGGTCCGCAAGAACGAGGGCCACGAGACGCTGCGCCCCTTGAGCAACCTCGTGTTCATGGGCATGGGCGAGCCCCTGCACAACTTCGAGAACCTCAAGACGGCGCTCGCCATCCTCCAGTCCGAGGACGGGCCCAACTTCAGCCACCGCCACATCACCGTCTCCACCGTCGGCCTCGTCCCCATGATCGAGCGCTTCGGCCAGGAGACGGACGTGAAGCTGGCCATCTCGCTCAACGCCAGCACCGACGAGCAGCGCAGCAAGACGATGCCCGTCAACCGCAAGTGGAACATCGCCGCGCTGTTGGACGCGTGCCGCAAGTTCCCGCTGCGCCAGGGCCGCCGCATCACCTTCGAGTACGTGCTCATCCAGGGCTTCAACGACAGCGATGAGGACGCGCACCGGCTCATCCAGCTGCTCAAGGGAATTCCGGCGAAGGTCAACCTGATTCCCTACAACGAGAACCCGGGCCTGGGGTTCCTCACCACCGCGGAAGCGCGGGCGGAGCAGTTCCGGGCCATCCTGTCGGACGGCCACGTGGCCGCCTACATCCGGAAGAATCGGGGCCGGGACATCGCGGGGGCCTGCGGGCAGCTCGCGAATCGTGGCGAGGCCACTCCGGCCGAAAGCACGACATAAAGTCCCGAGCTTCCTTGACAATCCCGCGGGTGCGGCGTTAAGAGCGCCACCCCGTTTACATCGTCGTTTCCTGTTCGCTGGAGCACTCCATGGCCGTCGTCCTCCGTCTTGCCCGCGCGGGCGCCAAGAAGAAGCCCTACTACCACGTGGTCGCTACCGACTCCCGCAACCCCCGGGATGGCAAGTTCATCGAGGCCGTCGGCGCGTACGACCCGAACCTCAACCCGCCCAAGGTGGAGTTCAACGAGGAGCGGCTGAACTACTGGCTGAAGACGGGCGCGACCCCCTCCGAGACCGTCGCGGACCTCATCAAGGTCAACGCGAAGGCCGTGAAGTCCACCCCCGCGGCTTGATCCGCGACCGGCTTTACTGAGCGGACGTGGAGCAACTCCTCACGTATCTGGCGCGGGCCCTGGTCGATCAACCTGACCAGGTGGGCCTGCGCATCTCCGAGGTGGACGGCGCACGGCTCTACGAGCTGAAGGTCGCCCCCGAGGATGTCGGCAAGGTCATCGGCCGTGACGGGCGCACCGTGAACGCCCTCCGGACGCTGCTCAATGCCGCCGCCCAGAAGTCTGGCCAGAAGGTCCGGCTGGAGATCCTGGACGACCGTCGCAACGCCGCCGGCACCCCGCCCGCCGCCGCACCGGACGCGTCGCGGTGACGCAGAAGCCGCTGCTGGAGCTGGGCTTCATCTCTCGCGCGCACGGGCTGCGGGGCGAGCTGGCGGTGCGTCCGTTCGACCCGGGCTCGCAGACGCTCTCCACCGTGGACCGGGTCCGCGTCCGCACCCGTGCGGGTGTGGAGCGGGACCTGGTGCTGGAGTCCCTGCGCCCCACGCCGAAGGAGGACATCGTCGCCTTCGAGGGCGTGGAGTCCCGCACCGAGGCCGAGGGGCTGGTGGGCTCCACGGTGTTCGTGTTCCGCGAGGACCTGGAGCCGCCCGAGGAGGGTGAGTTCTTCCAGGGAGACCTCCTGGGCCTGTCCGCCGTGGACGAGGCGGGGACGCCGCTGGGCAAGGTGGAGGAGATCTGGGCCACCGGTGAAGTGCCGAACCTGGTGATCCGCGCCGCGGGCCGGCAGGAGCTGGTGGTGCCGTTCGCGGATGAGTTCGTCCCGACGGTGGACCTGGCGGCCCAGCGCATCGTGATCCGTCCTCCCGAGTACGTGGAGGTCGGCCGGCGCGACGCCGACAAGGACGCCCCGGACGGGTCCGAGTCGTGAGCCCGCCGTATCCGGTGGAGCTGCTCACGCTGTTCCCTGGGATGGTGTCCGGCTACCTGGGCGCGAGCATCCTCGGCAAGGCCCAGGAGAAGGGCCTCTTGTCCGCCACCGTGACGGACATCCGCGAGTACGCCGAGGGCAAGCACCGTGTCACCGACGACGCGCCCTACGGGGGCGGTGCGGGCATGGTGATGAAGCCCGAGCCGCTGGTCGCGGCGATCAGCGCGGCGCGGGCCCGGCTGCCCGGGGCGAAGGTGCTCTTGATGAGCCCTCGCGGCGCGACCTTCACCCAGGTCACCGCGCGCGAGCTGGTGGCGCACACCGCCGGGCTGATCCTGGTCTGCGGCCGCTACGAGGGCGTGGACGAGCGGGTGATGAGCCACCTGGACGGCGAGCTGTCGCTGGGGGACTTCGTGCTCACCGGCGGGGAGATCGCCGCGATGGCGGTGGTGGACGCGGTGGCGCGGCTGGTGCCCGGGGTGCTGGGCAACGTGGCGTCCTCGGTGTCGGAGAGCTTCGAGGGGGGGACGCTGGAGCATCCCCAGTACACCCGCCCGCCCGTGTTCCAGGGCGTCGAGGTGCCGGCGGCCCTCCAGTCTGGAGATCACGCTCGCATCGCCCGGTGGCGTCGGTGGAAGTCGCTGGTGCTCACGCGCGAGCGACGGCCGGACCTGTTCGCCCGCCTCACCCTGTCCAAGGCCGACGAGAAACTGCTGGCCCGACGGGAGGAAGAGCTGTAACCCTGGGGGTTCTTTGGGAGTCGGGCCACAGCGGGCTTGTCCGACACCGCTCTCTCTGCTAGTACGGCCCGCTCTTTCACGCGTTCTCATCCGCGTCAGCTTTCGCTTCACTGGAGTCCGAAATGCGTAACGCCGCCATTCAGCACGTCGAGGCCAAGTACCTGCGCCAGGACGTCACCTCGTTCCGTCCTGGTGACTCCGTGCGCGTCTTCTGGAAGGTGAAGGAGGGCGAGAAGGAGCGCGTTCAGGCGTTCGAGGGCACCGTCATCCGGAAGACCTCGGGCAGCCACCGCGCCACGTTCACCGTGCGCAAGATGTCCTTCGGCGTCGGCGTCGAGCGCATCTTCCCGCTGCACAGCCCCCGCTACGAGAAGATCGAGGTCCTCTCGCGCGGCCGCGTGAACCGCAGCCGTCTGTTCTACCTCCGCGACCTCAAGGGCAAGGCCGCCCGCGTGGACGTGCAGGAGGAGGCGGACACGACCCAGGGCAAGGCCGCCAAGGTCGCCAAGGCCTGAGCGCCTGAGTCCTCGTCGGCCCTCGGGCCGTCGTGAGAAGGAGCGTCCGATACCGGGCGCTCCTTTTTTCATTCGCGCTAACATGGGCGAGCCATGCAATTCGTCGAGGTCGCCGTCCAGAATGTCCGGGGATTCACTCCCGCGGGCCGCTTCGCGCTGAAAGCCGGGTACCTCGTCCTCAAGCCGCCCTCGGCGGAGGCGAGCCCCTTCGCGGGCGTGCTGCTCGCGCTGCTCTACGCCGACGGGCGGGGCGGGGATGCGTCCTTCATCGCGCCGGGCGCGAAGTCCGGCAAGGCCGCGCTGACCTTCGTGGGCATCGACGGCGCCACGTACCGCGTGCTGCGCGAGCTGGGGGGCTCCGGGACGCTGCACCGGATGAACAAGACGACGCAGCAGCCGGAGCTGGTGTCGTCGGACGCCTCGGAGATGAACCAGTTCCTGCGCGGACAGGTGGGGCTGCCGCCGCGCACGAGCTTCGAGCAGCTCTACTGTCTGCAGCCGGGGCAGCTGCCGTCACGGCGTCCGCGCAAGGCCGCGGCGAAGGCGGCGGATCCGAAGACCTCCGGCAAGTTCCCCTCGCTGGCGAACGCGTCCTCGGTGGCCGCCGCGGAGGACATCCCGGCCGCGGAGGCGAAGGTGCGCGCGCTCGAGGCGGAGCTCGTCTCCGCGCGCGAGGTGGATCAGCTCCAGTTCAAGGTGGATGGGCTGTCGTCGCAGATCTTCGACGCGGACCAGCGCCTCAAGGGCACCGAGGGCCTCAAGGTGGCCATCCACGAGGCGGAGAACGCGTGGCGGGCCGCTCCGACGCCGCAGACGCTGGGCCTGCCCCAGGACATCCTCAACCGCGTGCAGCGCTACCCCAAGGCGCTCGCGCGGCGTGACGAGGCCCTGAACCGGCTGGGGGCGGACCGGGACGCGGACGCGGCGGACGTGCCGGACGCGGTGGAGCCGCTGACGCAGGACCGGATGTTCTGGTTGGGCATCGTGGTGGGCGTGTTGTTCCTCGGGTTGTCGTTGGGCCTGGGGCTCGGCGTGCACCGCGCGTTCCGCTACCTGGCGCTGCTGGACATCCCGGCCTTCGGCTTCGCCGCCTTCCTGGCGCTGCGCTACGTGGACGAGCTCCAGCGCGCCTCGCGCAAGGGCAGCAAGGAGGGGCGCTTCGACGCGCGCGAGAAGAAGATCCACGAGGAGTTCGAAGCCGAGGCCGCGCCGGTGCGCATGGCGCAGAAGGCGCTCGGCGTGGAGAGCCTGGACGAGATTCCCGCGGCGCTCGAGCGCAAGGAGCTGCTGGCCGCGCGGGTGGTGGAGCTGAAGGATCAGCTCGCGGCCGTGGAGGCCGACCCGGAGTTCGTGGCCGCGTCCACCCAGCGACAGGCGCTCAAGGAGCAGATGGACGCGCTCAACGCGGAGCTGACGCGCAAGGGCTCCTACGTGCGCGACATGCGCGAGGTGGAGCGCGAGCTGGGGCGCGTGAAGGAGTCGATCGCCCTGGCCAAGGCCCCGCCCGCGCCGGTGACGCAGGCGGATGGCTCGCCCGCGCCCGTGGAGCCGCTGGAGGACCCGTCTCCCACTGTGCTGTCCCAGGCGGCGGACATCTTCACGACGGATGTGCTGAGCGTGCAGGGGATGCTCAAGGAGCGCTGCGTGCAGTACCTCACCGCGCTCACGGACCGGCGCTACCAGGGCGTCGAGTGGGACAAGGAGGGGCGGGCCTTCGCGCTCGCCTCGGGGCGCCGCGTGCCGGTGGGCGAGCTGCCGCCGAAGGACCTGGACCTCTACTACCTGGCGCTGCGGATGACGGTGGTGGAGAAGGGGAGCGCGCGGGTGAAGCGGCCCTTCATCCTGGAGGACGTCTTCGCGGGCATGGACGAGGTGAAGCTGCCGCTCATCGCCCGCATGCTCAAGCACCTGGGCACCCTCACGCAGGTGGTCCACGTCACGTCACACCCCGGCTTCGCCCAGATGTCGGACGGCACGGTTAACGTGTAGTCCGATGTGGCGAGTGCCCTCCATGGTCGAGGGCGGGGAG
>NZ_SRLW01000161.1:0-22306 GCF_006518215.1 Myxococcus sp. AB025B | reverse complement strand
CGCCCCCGCCCACCCACGGCGGCGGCTACTACACCTTCGTCGTCTCCATGACGAACCTGCTCACCGCAAGCCCGTAACCGCGCTGCATTCGCACACCGCCTCGATTTGTCCTGGCCGGCGGACACCCGCTATCGTGTCCGCCGGCCTCGTCGTTCCTCCCGACACCGGACGTGAGCAGCACCCCGTCCCGCCCCACTTCATTCGCTCGACGAATGAAGTTTTCCGCTCCCGCCGCGCGCCAGCCTTCACGACTTCGCGCCCGCGTGGACAATGACTCTCACCGGCGCCACCGCCGCGTCGCGTCAGGCATTGTGCCCTGCGCGCGCCGCAAACGCAGACGTGCGCGAACTTGCAATCCGCCAGACGTCACTGGTACTTTCTTCGCCACTCGAACGAATGCGGCGCCGGTTCGTCACGGAGTGACGGTGGGCCCCGGGGGTGTGGGCGATGGGCACGGCGTGATTCACCGCACGCTCCTCTGAAGCAGAGCGCCTTTCATGACGCATCGCACCGCGCGAGCGCCACCTGTGTGCGTCGACTGGTTTCTTCGCAGCAAGAACGAAGTTTTCCAGCAGGGAGGGGAAGCCCATGCAGCACAAGCGTTTCGCCTGGACGTGTGCCGCGGCGGGGATGCTCGCCGCCATGAGTCTGCTCGGCGCGTGTGACCCGGAAGAGGACGACAAGACGCAAGACCCGCCCGCCGACGCGGGGACGAAGCCCGACGCGGGGACGCCGGACGCCGGTGCGCCCGACTCCGGGGCGCCTGACTCGGGGACTCCTGATTCAGGGACGCCGGACGCGGGTGAGCCTCCTCCGGACGCGGGCACGCCGGACGCGGGCCCCACGGTGACGCTGCCCCTGGCGGTGGACAGCCACTGGGCGGCGAGCGGCTACATGGGCGACGGCGAGCTGGGCACCATCACCTATGCGTCCGAGTGCGCCTCGCCTCGGCCCGGCACGGGCAAGGGCACCTGCCACAAGTTCACCTATACGGTGGGCGGCAACAACTGGGGCGGCGTGTGGTGGCAGTACCCGGAGAGCAACTGGGGCGACCTGCCCGGCTTCGAAATCCCGGACGGCGCCTCCGTGCTCTCCTTCTACGCCTGGGGAGCCTCGGGCGGCGAGGTCGTCAAGTTCCTGGCCGGCCTGAGCACCAAGGCGGACGGATTCACGCTGGATACCGGCGACGTGACGCTCACGACGACGCCAACTGAGTACACAATCGACGTCAGCCGCGTCCGATACCGGAAGGTGGTGGGTGGTTTTGGCTGGGTCGCGGGAGGCAAGCCCTCTCCGGTCGTCTTCTTCATCGACGACATCCAGTGGCGGTGACCCCCACCATCCTCCACGCGGTGGAACGGAGCGTAAGGGGACGATGAAAGTGGGAACGGCGGCACGGACGGTCGACGCGGCGGGCATGCGGGCGCAGAACAGCAGCCTGCTGCTGAACATGATCTGGCGCGAGCGCCAGATTTCCCGGGCGGAGATTGCCCGGAGGACGGAGCTCAGCCCGTCCACCGTGTCGGCCATCGTCGCGGACCTGGAGCACTCCGGGCTGGTGCGCAGCATCGGCGCCGGCGTGTCCCGGGGTGGCCGCCGGCCCACGCTCATCGGCTTCCGGGATGACGCCTTCAGCATCCTCGGCGTGGAGATGGGCGCCACCCACGTCACCGTCGTGCTCACGGACCTCAGGGGCCGCGTGCGCACGCACCGCAACAGCGCGCAGCAGGTGCGCAACGACCCCGAAGGCACGCTCAAGTCCATCCGGGCGCTGGTGCAGGAGTGCCTGGACGCCGAGCGCGTGCCCCGCAAGTCCGTGGTGGGCCTGGGCGTGGCCGCGCCCAGCCCGGTGCACCCGTCCGCGCCGGGGAAGCTCTCGCCGCTCATCCTGCCGGCCTGGCGCGGCTACGACGTGCGCGAGGCGCTGGGCAGCACGTTCGATTTGCCGGTGCTGGTGGACAACGACGCGAACCTGGGCGCGCTGGCGGAGTGCTACTGGGGCGCGGGCATCAACGGGGAGGACCTGACGTACATCAAGCTGGCCACGGGCATCGGCTCGGGCCACATCATCCACGGCGACGTGTACCGCGGCGCCGGGGGGACGGCCGGAGAGATTGGCCACATCGCCGTGGACTCCGCGGGGCCGCCGTGCCTGTGCGGACTGCGCGGCTGCCTGGTCACCCTCATCGGGTCCGGCGCGTTGGTGGAGCGCGCGCGGGAGCTGATGGGCACCAAGGGCCGCAAGGCGCCGACCATCCGCGAAATCGTCGAGGGCGCGCGCGCCGGGGACGCGGCGGCGCGGCAGATCATCGACGGGCTGGGCCAGTACCTGGGCATCGCGGTGGCGGGCCTGCTCAACCTGCTCAACCCCGCCATCGTCGTGCTCGGCGGGGAAATCTCCTCCGTGGGGGACCTGCTGCTGGACCCCCTGCGGGCGTCGGTGCGCAAGCGCGCGCTGTCCACGTCCATGGCGGAGACGCGCATCGTCACCTCCGCGCTGGGCGACAGGTCCATCGCGGTGGGCGCGGCGACGCTCGTGCTCCAGGCGGCCCTCCGGGACCGCACGTTGTTCCCACTCCAACACGTCGGAAGAATCGCATGACCTCCAGCCGACTCCTCGCGTGGTGCCTGCTCCTGGGGAGCGTGGCCTGTGACCCGGCCCGCTCCAAGAGCATCGAGCCCCCTCCCACCATCCACCAGCCCTCGCATCAGGATTGGCGGCTGGTCTGGCAGGACGAGTTCGACGGCGCACCGGGCACCCCGCCCTCCCCCGAGCGGTGGAACGCGGACGTCGGAGGAGACGGCTGGGGCAACGCCCAGTACGAGCACAACACCGCGCGCACGGAGAACGCGTCACTGGATGGCGAGGGCCACCTGGTCATCACCGCGCGCAAGGAGCGCTACCAGGGCAACGACTACACCTCCGCGCGCCTGAACACGCGCGGCAAGTTCGAGCGCGCGTACGGCCGCTTCGAGGCGCGCATCCAGCTGCCCACCGGCAAGGGCATCTGGCCGGCGTTCTGGATGCTGGGCGCCAACTTCCCGCAGGTCGGTTGGCCCGAGTGCGGCGAGATCGACATCATGGAGCACCGGGGTCAGCTGCCCGCCATCGTCCGGGGCTCGCTGCACGGCCCGGGCTACTCGGGCGGAGAGAACGTCGGCGGCGAGCACGTGGTCAGCGGGGGCAAGCTGTACGAGGACTTCCACCTCTACGCGGTGGAGTGGGACCCCGACCGCATCCGCTGGTTCGTCGACGACGTCGCGTTCCTCGAGGTGACGCCCAAGGACTTGCCGGCCAACCGGCGCTGGGTGTTCGACCATCCCCACTTCCTCATCCTGAATATCGCGGTGGGCGGCAACTACGTGGGGCCCATCGACGGGACCACCCAGTTCCCCCAGACGATGCGCGTGGACTACGTGCGCGTCTACGCGAGGGCGGAATGAGGCCCGCGGCCTCACTGCTCTCCCTCCTCCTGCTGACGTTGGCCGCGTGCTCGAACGAGCCCAGGCCCCGTCCGCCCGGGACGCTGTTCGTCTCCGTGGAGCAGCAGAGCGCGTGGGTGCGCAACTTCAACCCGCTGTTCCCGGGCGCGGGCTCGCGCTGGCCCACGCGCGCGGGCATCTACGAGTGCCTGGAGCTCTACACGCCGTCCACCGGCGGCTTCACGCCGTGGCTCGCCACCGGGCATGCGTGGTCCGAGGACCGCCGCACGCTGCGCTTCACCTTGCGCGAGGGCGTGCGCTGGTCCGACGGCAGGGCCTTCAGCGCGGAGGACGTGGCGTACACGTTCCAGCTGTTGCGCAAGCACGCGGCGCTGGACGCGGGCGGCGTGTGGCGCTTCCTGTCGGACGTGCGCGCCGAGGGGCCGCACACGGTGGCGTTCCAGTTCTCGCGCCTGTTCATCCCGGGCTTCGGAGACCTGGCCGCGCAGCCCATCGTCCCCAGGCACATCTGGGAGTTGGTGGCGGACCCGGTGACGTTCACCAACCCGAGCCCGGTGGCCACCGGCCCCTTCACGCAGGTGAGCCTGTTCCGCAACCAGGTGTACGAGCTGGGCCGCAACCCGTACTACTGGCAGCCCGGCAAGCCCGCGGTGCGCGCGCTGCGCTTCCTGGCGTTCCCCACCAATGACCAGGCGAACCTGGCGCTGGTGGAGGGCGAGGTGGACTGGGCGGGCAACTTCGTCCCCGCGGTGGACCGCACCTTCGTGTCCAAGGACCCGAAGCACCACGCGCGCTGGTTCCCGCTCTACGGCAGCACCGTCTTCCTGTACCCGAACACCACGCGGCCGCCGCTGGACGACGTGCGCGTGCGCAAGGCGCTGAGCATGGCGCTGGACCGCGAGCGGCTGGTCGAAATCGCGATGTACGGCTACACGCGGCCGGCGGACGCCACGGGCCTCAATGACGCGTACGCGGGCTGGCGGGACGCGGACGTCGCGGACGACGCGTGGGTGCGCCACGACGCGAAGGAGGCCGCGCGGCTCTTGGACGAGGCGGGCCTCATCGCGGGCGAGGACGGACTGCGGCGTGGCAAGGACGGCCTGCCGCTGACGCTGGACATCGAGGTGGTGGGCGGCTGGTCGGACTGGGTGCGCGCGGGCCAGGTGGTCGCGCGCGACTTGCGCAAACTGGGGCTGCAGGCGCAGCTGCGCACGTACGAGTTCGGCGCGTGGCAGGCGCGGCTGCAGAAGGGCGAGTTCCAGCTGGCCATCTCGTGGTCACTGGACGGGCCCACGCCGTACACCTTCTACAAGTGGATGCTGTCCTCGGCGACGGTGCGGCCGGTGGGCGAGGTGGCCGCGGCGAACTGGCAGCGCTACGGCGACGCGCAGACGGACGCGCTGCTGGAGCGCTTCGAGGGCACCGACTCGCGCGACGAGCAGCAGGCGCTGATGGCGCAGGTGCAGCGGCGCTTCTCGGAGACGGCGCCCGCGATTCCGCTGTTCCCGAACCCGTCCTGGGGTGAGGCCAACTCCAAGCGCTTCACCGGCTTTCCCTCTGAGGCGAACCCGTACGCGCGGCTGTCCCCGCACGCCGAGCCGGACAGCCTGCTGGTGCTGACGACCCTCACGCCGAGGGAGCCCTGACCATGTCCTACGTGCTTCGCAGGCTCGGCTTCTATCTGCTCGCGGCGTGGGCCTCGCTGACGATGAACTTCGTCATCCCGAGGCTCGCGCCTGGAGATCCGGCCACGGCGATGTTCGCGCGCTTCGAGGGGCGCATCTCGCCGGAGGCGCTGGTGGCGCTGAAGACGGCCTTCGGCTTCACGGACGCGCCGTGGCACGTGCAGTACGTCACGTACCTGAAGCACCTGCTCTCGGGCGACCTGGGGCTGTCCTACGCGTACTACCCGTCGCGCGTGTCGGAGGTCATCGGCACGGGGCTCTTGTGGACGGTGGGGCTGGCCGGGTGCGCGGTGGTCATCAGCTTCGCGGTGGGGACGATGCTGGGCGTGCTGGCGGCGTGGAACCGGGGCGGATGGATGGACTCCGCGCTGGCGCCGGCGCTCGCGTTCCTGGGGGCCTTCCCCTACTTCTGGCTGGCCATGCTGGCGCTGTACCTCTTCGGCTTCGGGCTGGGGTGGTTCCCGCTGCGGCACGCGTACTCGCACGACGTGGAGCCGGGGCTGACGCTCTCGTTCATCGCGGACGTGGGGCGGCACGCGGTGCTGCCGGCGACGTCCATCGTGGTGGCCACGCTGGGCGGGTGGATGCTGAGCATGCGCAACACCATGGTGGCCGTGCTGGGCACGGACACGCTGCGGCTGGCGCACGCGAAGGGGCTGCCGCCCCGGCAGGTGATGCTGCGGTACGCGGCGCGCAACGCGCTGCTGCCCAACGTGACGGGCTTCGGGATGGCGCTGGGGTTCGTGCTCAGCGGCTCGCTGCTGACGGAGATTGTCTTCTCGTATCCGGGGACGGGCTATCTGCTCATCCTCGCGGTGCGCAACCAGGACTACCCGCTGATGCAGGGGCTCTTCCTGGTCATCACGCTGGCGGTGCTCGCCGCGAACTTCGCGGTGGACCTGCTCTGCCTCTGGCTGGACCCGAGGACCCGCGCCCATGCGTGAGACCCTTCGACGCCTGCTCCGCCAGCGGAAGGCCGCGGTGGGAGGCAGCATCCTGCTGGGCTTCCTCTTGCTCGCGCTGGTGGGCCCGTGGCTGGTGATGGACCCCACGGAGTTGGTGGGCCAGCCGCATCAGCCGCCTTCGCGCGCGCACCTGTTCGGCACGACGGGGCAGGGACAGGACGTGCTCGCGCAGACGGTGGTGGGGGCGAGGGAGACCCTGGCCATCGGCTTCGCGGTGGGCGCGCTGGTGACGCTGGTGGGCGCGCTGGTGGGAATCACGGCGGGCTACCTGGGCCGGCGTGTGGATGACGCGCTGACGCTCACCACCAACGTGTTCCTGGTCATCCCCGGGCTGCCATTGGCCATCGTGCTGGGGGCGTACCTGCCCTCGGGGCCGATGCGCATGGTGGTGGTGCTCACCTTCGCCGGCTGGGCGTGGAACGCGCGGGTGTTCCGGGCGGAGGCGCTGGCCTTGCGCGGCCGGGACTTCGTGGCGGCGGCGGTGGTGGCCGGGGAGAGCCACGCGCGCATCATCGCCCGGGAGCTCTTGCCCAACATGGCGTCGCTGGTGGCGTCGTCGTTCATCGGGAACACGCTGTACGCGGTGGGCGCGCAGGTGGGGCTGGAGTTCCTGGGCCTGGGCGACGTGGGCGCGGTGACGTGGGGCACCAACCTGTACTGGGCCGGCAACGACGCGGCGCTCCTGACGCGCTCGTGGTGGATCTTCGTGCCCACGGGGCTGTGCATCGCGCTGGTGGGCTTCTCGCTCACGCTGCTGAGCTCCGCCATCGACGAGGTGACGAACCCCGCGCTGCGGGCGCCCCCTTCGGCGCCGGTGCCCGCGAAGGCGGTCGAGGCGTCCTCCGAGGTGCCCGCGTCCGGTGCGCTCCTGAGCGTGCGTGGGGTGTCCATCGAGTACATGACGGCCTCGGGGCCTTCGCGGGTGGTGGACCAGGTGTCGCTCGACATCGCGCCGGGCGAGGTGTTCGGGCTCGCGGGTGAGTCGGGGAGCGGCAAGTCGACGCTGGGCTACGCGCTGTTGAGGCTGCTGCCTCCGTCGGCGGCGATTACCCAGGGCCGCATCCTGTTCGACGGCACGGACGTCACCGCGCTGTCGCCCGAGGCGATGCGCGAGTTCCGCTGGAGCCGGGTGTCCATGGTGTTCCAGAGCGCGATGAGCGCGCTCAATCCGGTGCTTTCGCTGGGGGAGCAGTTCCACGACACGCTGGCGGCGCACGGGGGGAGCTCCCGCGCGGCGTCCCATGCGCGGGCGCGCGAGATGCTGGCGATGGTGGGGCTGAAGCCGGAGCTGGTGCACGCGTGGCCGCACCAGCTGTCGGGCGGCATGCGGCAGCGGGTGGGCATCGCGCTGGCGTTGGCGCTGGAGCCGAAGCTGGTGGTGATGGACGAGCCCACGACGGCGCTCGATGTGGTGGTGCAGAAGGAGCTGCTCCAGCGGGTGGTGGAGCTGAAGGACCGGCTGGGCTTCGCCGTCCTGTTCATCACGCACGACCTGCCGCTGCTGCTGGCGCTCGCGGACCGGGTGGGCATCCTCCAGGCCGGCAAGCTGGTGGAGGTGGACACGGCACAGCGGCTGCGCACGGACGCGAAGCATCCGTACACGCGGATCTTGCTCTCGTCCTTCCCGCACCTCGGCGCGGCCGACGTGGCGACGCCACCACCGGATGTCCTCGAGCACGCCTCTCTCAAACCCGCACAGGCCGCCATGCCCGGAGGTCGCCGATGAGCCCGAGGAGTCTTCGGTCCGATGCGCGCAGTCACACCGACTCCGTGCGGATGCCATCGCGCGGCGTGGCCCACGGGACCTCGACGCGACAAGCGCAGGAGCGCGGCTTTCGCGCTCGCGGTCTGGCGCACCGCGCGCCCCAGGGGTTTCCGGTGAGCCCGCTGAGACTCCAGTCCGATGCGCGCAGCCACACCGACTCCGTGCGGATGGCATCGCGCGGCGTGGCCCACGGGACGTCGGAGCCCAGGCCCGACGAGCTCAGGGGCCCGGCCTTCGCGCTCGCGGCCTCGCGCCCTGGGGGCGTCCGATGAGTTCCCCGCTCCTGGAGGCCATGCGCTTGTCGAAGAGCTTCCCGTTGGGAGGCTTCCTCTCGCGCTCGCGGCGCAAGGTGTTGCAGGACGTCTCCTTCTCGCTGGCGCGCGGTGAAATCCTCGCGCTCGTCGGTGAGTCCGGCAGCGGCAAGAGCACCCTGGCGCGCCTGCTCGCGCGGCTGGACACCCCGGACGGCGGCGAGCTGCGGCTGCACGGTGAGAACGTCCTCGCGCACGACGGCCGCGCCGCGTCGCTGTCCTACCGCGCCCGCGTGCAGATGGTCTTCCAGGACCCGTTCGCCTCGCTCAACCCCGTGCACACCGTGGCCTATCACCTGGAGCGCTCGCTCCTGCGCCACGGCAAGGCCCAGGGCGTGGAGCTCAAGCGCCGCGTGCACGCGCTGCTCGAGTCCGTGGGCCTGACGCCCGCCGAGCAGCTCGCCCGGCGCTATCCACACGAGCTGTCCGGCGGCCAGCGGCAGCGCGTCGCGGTGGCCCGAGCGCTGGCCGTCGAACCCGACGTCATCATCGCGGACGAGCCCACGTCGATGCTCGACGTCTCCACACGCCGGGGTGTGCTCCAGCTCCTCAAGGGCCTGACGCGCGAGCGCGGCATCGGCATCCTCTTCATCACCCACGACCTGGCGAGCGCGCGACACCTCGCGGACCGCGTGCTGGTGCTCTACGCGGGCAGCGTCGTGGAGACGGGCCACACCCGCGAGGTCCTCCAGGCGCCTCGCCACCCGTACACGCGCCTGCTGCTCTCCGCGGTGCCGGACGGCGTGGACTTCCTGCGCACGCCGCTGCCGGCTCGCACTCCCGCCGGGCCCGCGCCGCCCCTGGGCTGCGCCTTCGCCCCGCGCTGTCCGCACGCGGACGTGCGCTGTCACGAATCGTTTCCCCCCTTCCACCATTCCGCGGCGGAGCACCACGTCCGCTGCCACCTCGAGTCCTCGAAAGGAGTCCCTGACGATGCGGCAGTTTCCTCGTGACTTCGTGTGGGGTGTCGCCACCTCCTCGTACCAGATTGAAGGCGCCACCGATGTTGACGGGCGCGGTGAATCCATCTGGGACCGTTTCTCCGCCACGCCTGGGAAGATTCAAGACGGCACCAACGGCAACGTCGCCTGCGACCACTACCATCGGTGGCGCGAGGACGTGGAGCTGATGCGCTGGATGGGACTGAAGTCCTACCGCTTCTCCATCGCGTGGCCCCGCATCCTCCCCACGGGCCGCGGCAAGGTGAGCCAGGCGGGCCTCGACTTCTACTCACGGCTGGTCGACGGCCTGCTGGAGGCCGGCATCGAGCCCTGCGTCACCCTGTACCACTGGGACCTCCCCCAGGCGCTCCAGGACCAGGGCGGCTGGGCCTCGCGCGACACGGTGAGCGCCTTCGTCGAGTACGCGGACGTCGTGAGCCAGAAGCTCGGCGACCGCGCGAAGCGCTGGATTACGCACAACGAGCCCTGGTGCATCAGCGTGCTGGGCTACGCCAACGGTGAGCACGCGCCCGGCATCAAGGACTGGGGCCAGGCCCTGGCCACGGCCCACCACGTACTCCTGTCCCACGGACAGGCGGTGCCCGTGCTGCGCTCCAACGTGTCCCAGGCGGACGTGGGCATCACCCTCAACCTGGTGCCCGCCGAGCCCGCGTCGCCCAGCGCCGAGGACCTGGAGGCCTGCCGCTCCTTCGACGGCGGCTTCAACCGCTGGTACCTGGACCCGCTCTACGGACGCGGCTACCCGCGGGACGTCATCCAGGACCATGTCGCCGCGGGCCATCTGAAGTCGGACACCCTGCCCTTCCTGCGCGCCGGAGACCTGGAGGACA
Organism: Myxococcus sp. AB025B; assembly: GCF_006518215.1. Taxonomy (NCBI): domain Bacteria; kingdom Pseudomonadati; phylum Myxococcota; class Myxococcia; order Myxococcales; family Myxococcaceae; genus Myxococcus; species Myxococcus sp. AB025B. Next base: position 12,344 of record NZ_SRLW01000161.1, on the reverse strand, counting down.
TCTCCACGCCCATCGATTTCCTCGGGGTCAACTACTACAACCGCGCCGTCCTGCGCAGCGACCGCATCCCCGAGTCGCAGAACGCGCCGCGCACCGTCCACGTCAGCAGCGAGAAGACGGAGATGGACTGGGAGGTGAGCCCCCACGGCCTCACCCAGCTGCTCGTGCGGCTGCACCAGGACTACAACCCGGGCCGCCTCTACGTGACGGAGAACGGCGCCGCGTACGGCACGGGCCCCGACGCGGACGGCCGCGTGCGCGACACCAAGCGCGTGCAGTACCTGCGGCTGCACCTGGAGGCCTCGCTCGAGGCCATCCGCCAGGGCGTGCCGCTCCAGGGCTACTTCGCCTGGTCCCTGCTGGACAACTTCGAGTGGGCCTACGGCTACCAGAAGCGCTTCGGCATGGTCTACGTCGACTACGCCACCCAGAAGCGCATCCCCAAGGACAGCGCGCACCTGTACCGCGCCGTGGTGGCCCAGAACGGGCTGGATGTGGAGCTGGCCGCATGAGAGCCCTGTTCCTCGCACCCCTGCTGACCCTCGCCCTGCACGCGCCCGCGGGCTTCGCCCAGGAGGTCCAGGCGCCTCCCGTCCAACCCGGCGCGGCACAGCCCTCCGCCGCGCCCGTGGAGAACGCTCCGCCCGCCGCCGCGCAGCCCGGCGGCGCGCCTCCGCCCACCACGTCCACGCTGCCCGAGGGACCTCCGAGTCCCGCACCGTCGCCCCAGCCCATCGCCCTGCCCACCGTGGACGTCACGGCGGGCGCGGAGAAGGCCACCGTCGTCAAGCTGTACCGCGACGAGCGGGGCTTCAAGCTGAAGGTGGACGGTCGCGACTTCCTCATGCGCGGCATGAACTGGGGCTACACGCCCATCGGCGAGAACTACCGCTACTCGCTCTGGAACCAGCCCGACGACTTCGTGCGCGCGGTGCTGGCGCGCGAGATGACGCTGCTGCGCGACATGGGCGTCAACTCCATCCGCCAGTTCGACGACATCCCGCCGCGCTGGGTGGAGTTCATCTTCAAGAACTACGGCATCACCACCGTGGTGAACCCGCTGATGGGCCGCTACGGCGCCACCGTCAACGGCGCCTTCGTGCCGAACATCGACTACTCCAACAAGACGCACCGCGAGGCGCTGCTCACGGAGCTGGCGAAGAAGGTGGAGGTCTACCGGGGCGTCCCCGGCGTGCTGCTGTGGCTGCTCGGCAACGAGAACAACTACGGCCTGCACTGGACCTCGTATGAAATCGAGGCGCTGCCCGGCCAGGAGGACGCCGCGCGCGCGGTGCACCTGTACACGCTGATGGGGGAAGCGGCGCGGACCATCAAGGCGCGCGACGTGAACCACCCGGTGGCCCTGGCGAACGGCGACCTCCAGTACATCGACCTGGTCGCGCAGCACGCCGCGGACATCGACATCTTCGGCGCCAACGTCTACCGCGGCCCGAGCGTGCGCGACTTGTACGAGGAGGTGCTGCGCAAGGTGGACAAGCCGGTGCTCTTCTCGGAGTTCGGCGCGGACGCGTACAACGCGAAGGAGGGCCGCGAGGACCACCTGGCGCAGGCCGAGTACCTGCGCCAGCAGTGGGAGGAGATCTACACCCAGACGTACGGCCAGGGCCGCGTGGGCAACGCGCTGGGCGGCTTCGTGTTCCAGTGGGTGGACGGCTGGTGGAAGGTGGGCCAGGAGTCCAACCTGTCCCTGCACGACACCACGGCCTCGTGGCCCAACGGCGGCTACGCGGCGGACTTCGTGCCGGGCCAGAACAACATGAACGAGGAGTGGTTCGGCATCTGCGCGCTCGGCACGCCGGATGACGCGGGCATCTCCCGCATCCAGCCGCGCACGGCCTACTACCTCCTGCAGGCGGCCTTCCGGCTGGACCCGTATGCCGAGGAGACGGACCTGGACCGCATCCACGCGCACTTCGGGGCGCTGCGGCCCTCGGAGCTGTCGAAGGGGTACGAGTCCTCCATCGCCCTGGCGAAGGCGGATGAGCTCAGCGCGGTGCGCGTGTCCAACCTGCGGCTGGTGATGGACAGCTCGCTGTCGCGCGGGAGCATCGCGACGACGCGGCCGAACCAGACGGCCTCCGACCACACGGAGTCCATCTTCTTCGACCTGGCGCTCCAGCCCGCCACCGGCGTGTACGGGCGCGCGTCGTTCAACGTGGTGGGCAACGTGGCCACCAACCGCCTCAACAACCTGTTCTACGAGAACCGGGGCAACACGCCCGCGCCGACGACGCCCACGCCCGGTGTCTCTCCGACGCCGGGCGTGGCGCAGCCGGGCGTGTCGGGGTTCGACCGGTTCGCGCTGTACCAGGCGGAGTTCAAGCTGGACCGCACGGACTTCGCGCTCGAGGGCTTCTACCGCGTCGGCCACTACCACTGGGGCGAGGAGGGCGACTTCTTCGGCCTGTACCGCGAGGCCAACTACGGGCCGAACATCGACATCTACCATGGCAACGCACCCTTCGGCGTGGTGCTCAGCGGCAAGCGCGCGTACGAGGGCTTCAAGCTCGCCATCGGCCCGGAGCTGTACTGGGGCGCCAACCCCTCCATCGTCGCCAAGTACCGCAAGGGCTTCGGCAACGCGGCGCTGACGCTGGTGCACCAGGAGGACATCGCGCGCGGCGGCACGCAGCAGACGGCCTCCGTCATCCGTGAGCGCGTGGCGCGCCGCACGGCGCTGACCTTCGAGTGGAACCAGGGCCCGCTGTCCGTGGACGTGGGTGGCATCCTCGCGGCGCCGCAGCGCATCGGCGAGGAGTTCACCTGGACGCGCGAGACGAACGGCCCCGGCTACCAGGGCACGGGCCAGGAGGTGCTGCGCGACAAGGTGCAGTTCCTGGACACGCTCGGCGCCAAGGCGCGGGCCACGTATGACTTCGGCGGGGCGCGCGTGTTCGCGCAGGGCTCGTTCCGGGGACTCGTGGCGGACGGCGGTCCGGAGCCGAGCATCGTGCTCACGGGCTGGAGCCTGCGGGAGAGCGGGCGCGGCAACCACTTCGGCGCGCAGGCGGGCGCGGCGTTCCAGCTGGGCACCATCGAGGTGGCGCCCAATCTGCTGTACCAGAAGCCGCTCATCGGACCGAACCCGAACATCCCCGACACGTTCGACCGGGAGACGGGCACGTACTTCCCGGCGGTGCGCGCGCGCAACGTGTTGCAGGACGCGTTCACGGTGCTCGACAACCGCGAGACGCTGGGCGCGGAGCTGCTCATCACCTTCGACCCGACGCCCGGGACGTGGTTCTGGCAGTGGGACCGGGAGATGCGCGAGGACGCGCCGTTCGCCGCGGGCCTGGACCTGGTGTACCGCCACCAGCCGACGTCGCGTGACGCGAGCATCGCCATCCTCGCGGATGGCAGCGCGGTGCCGTTCGCTGGGGCTCCGCCCGCTCGGGACGAGTGGGAGGCGTCGCTGCGCATGGTGGGCAATCCGTCGCAGCGGCTGAAGCTGTACGGCACGGCGTTCGTGGGCAGCAACCAGTCGGGTGGCGAGGACGCGCGGCAGGTGCGCCGCTTCGGCCTGGACGCCAATGCGCTGTACGACACGCTGCTGCTGGCGGCGCAGGTGCGCTTCAACGACTGGGGGCCGTACGACTACCACCGCATCTTCAACCTCACCTATCCGCTGCAGGTCGGAGGCGATTTGTCCTACGGCCTGAAGCGTCCGGTGCTGGGGGCGGTGTCCACGCGCTTCGGTCTGCGAGGGCTGGTGCGCATGCTGAACGAGTACTCGGAGGGCCTGAGCACGACGGCCATCGCCGAGGGGCTCGAGGGCCGCGAATACGAGGTGGGTGCGTATGCAATCCTTTCGCTCTGAGGGACGACGGATGAAGACGTGTCTTGTGCTCCTCGCGGCGCTGGCGGCCTCCGGGTGCTACGACCGCGCGAGCTATGTCTATGGCGAGTCGATGGAGGACCTGACGCTCCAGGTCCACGACGCGACGATGGGCGTGCACCCGAGCACGACGGTCCTGGACGACCCGAACAACCCCTTCGTGGACTCGACGCCGGGGACGGAGACGAAGTGGCTCATCCAGGCCAACGCTGGGCCGGTGGCCTCGTTCTACGCGTGGGCCACCTTGCTGGCACGCGGGCCGTATGGCGAGGCGCAGTACTACGTGGGGTTGAACCTGCTGGGCGTGTACCAGAACGGGCTCGCGTCGCAGCAGGACCTGCCGGTGGTGCGGGAGCTGGCCATCAAGGCGTACCAGTCGGTGCTCGACAACTTCCCGGACGCGGTGACGTACGACGCCACGGGGACGATTCAGTACGAGCTGGTGACGCCGGCGTACAAGGCCATCGTGGAGATGGGTGGGACGGTGACGGGAGGGTGGGTGCTGGTGCGGACCTCGAGCGGCGCGGACAAGGCGGTGCGGCCATGAAGCGGACCTTGGGCGTGGTGCTGCTGATGCTGGGGGCCTGCCGGCCGGACCCGGGCGAGTCCGACTACGAGAACCATCAGCCGTCGGTGCAGGGGGACGCGGGACCGAATCCGGAGGAGGAGTTCCTGCCGGGTCCGTTCCCCTACCAGCAGGGCCAGCGGCGGCTGTTCGTGGGCTTCTACGAGGGAGGACGCTCGGAGGAGATCATCATCAACGACGTGGACTCGCACATCTACCTGTACGAGGGCACGGTCTCGATTGCCTCGTCTACGACGCGCGTGGAGGGGAAGCTGTCGGACCGCGTGGTCCACGCGGGCAAGGCGTGGCTCGGCTTCGGCATCCACTGGGACACGCCGCGCAGCCTGGACGGATGGAAGACGCTGCACGTGAGCCTGCAGTCTTCGGACCCGGGGTTCGCCGCGGTGAAGATTGGGATGAACGACACGGAGGGCTTCCAGGTCGACGCGACGAAGTATGGGTATGCGAATGATGGACAGTGGCATCACCTGGCCATCCCCCTGGCGGACTTCGCGGCGGGGGGCGTGAGTCTGGCGGCGGTGCAGGCGCCGTTCGTGCTGCTGTCGGGCGCGGGGCCCTCGGGCAACACGCTGCTGCTCGACAATCTGTACTTCACGAACTAGCCGGCGAGCCTGGGTGGCGGCGGCGCGCGGAGTTGCAATGATTGCACATTTGCAATTCTGAGTCCATCGTCACCCAGGGTCGACATGACAGTCATTGCTGGGCGGTCGGCAACTCCGACGCGAGATTGCGTCCTGCGTCTCGGCCGCGCAGCATGACCGTCGACGGGCCGCGACCGACCGATGGGGTGACTCGCGCGCGACAGCAGGCGCAGGGCCGTCATGTCCGCAGTGACACCCCATCGACGGCCTCCCCCGGGCCGTAGGAGTTGCCTCGTCATGACTCGAACCAGACTCTCCCTCGTCACCGCCGCCCTGCTTTCGGTATTCCTGGGCGCATGCAGCCCGGAGCCACAGCCGGGTGAGGGGGACACGGAGGCGATGACCTCCGAGAGCGCGCTGTCCCAGGACACGGCCGAGCAGGACCCCAGCCTCGCCGCCTGTACCGCCACGGCGGTCTGCGGCACCTGCACCACGCTGAATTGCACGGGGACGGCCACGTGTTCTGCGGCGAATGGACCCACGGGCTTCGCCACCTGTGATGGTGTCACCCAGGCTTGTCGGACGTGCTCGTTCGGCGGGGTGACCTACAACGACGGACAGCGTGTCCCGTCTTCCATCACCATTGGCTGCTCCGCGAAGCTCAACGGCCGGTGTCTGGGTGGCCCCTTCGCGGGCCGGGCCTGCGTGTCCAGCGGACAGTGCGGCGCCGAGTGCTGCAACGGCACCTGGCAGTAACGCATCGGGCGCGTGAGGGCGTCTTTCATGCGCCCTCGGTCTTCACGGCGACAGGGTACTGCCCTGTCGTCGTGCGGCAGACGACTGTCTGACAATGCCCTCTGTCAGACAGGGATGCCAGCATCCGCCGACATGGACTCTGCCCATGATGGACTGAGGTGAAGCATGCGTGCCGGTCTCTGGCTGCTGTGCCTTGCCATCCTTCTGATGGGTTGTTCGGGAGTCGAGTCGTCAGCAGGTCGACGTCGTGCCTCCGTGCTTCGGCAGCACGATGCTCGGTCAGGGGAGGTTCTTCGCGACGATACCGAAACCTCGCGCGCGTCTTCGTCGGCCGGACTCCGGAGCGCTTCAGGAGCGCACGTCGAGACGTTCGAGGACTTGCTGAAGAACGCCGGGCTCGAGGAGCAGGACGACCGGCCCATCTCCGGCAACAGCCTCACGCCAGCACAGGCGGCGCGGCTGCTCGCGACGCTTTTGCGCAAGCCTGTCACTCTTGGGACCTTTCCTTCGCGAATGGCGGTGGGCCACCTGCTGCGTGAAGTTCTCGAGCGAGGGCCGGTGGCGCCCGCCGAGCTACAGCGGCGCGTCGGACGCTTCCGTCAGATAGCGGTGCTCCGTCCGGATGGATGCCTGGCATGGGCGCTCACAGGGCGGGCGCAACAACGCATCGGTGAGGTCGAATGGGAGGATGGAGCGTTCCGGGCGCATCACTTCGAACTGGGACGCTTCTATGTCAGCAACGGCTTCGTCTTCCGGCTCGCGAATGAGCGACTGGAGCCCATCGACAGCGCCGTGTTCGTCGAGGTGTACGACGACGCGGACTATCTCGGCCGCGCGATGGATGGCGCGGAGTCCGCGTTCCTGAAGCTGGCGCTCTCGGTGGGGCAGTTGCTCACCCATCCACTCGACAGCCTCGCCGAGTTGAAGAACCTGCCCTCCGGAGTGGCCGCGCTCATCACCGCGTCTCCCGCCTACTTCGAGCGATTCCGGCACATGACTCGCGGAGAGCAGGTCCGCGCCGCCGCTGAACTGGCAACCAACCTCCTCGTCACGGCGGGGACGGCTTCGGCCACGACTCGCACGGTGACGGCAGCCCTGACGGGCGCCGAAGCATACGCTCCGGTGCTGTCCCTGTCCGCGCAGGGGGTGCTCCGCGTAGAGCGGCTGGCGGTGCCTGTGGGGCGCGCGGCAACGGTGATGGGTGGCGGCCCCGGCGCGGCCATCGTGCTTCATCGCGCCAACTCGGCGACCACCCAACCGTCGGGTGGTCCTGGACCGGGCCAGTGGGGTCCCGCGAAGGAGTCCATGTCCCCACGCGCTCGCCGCTACCAGGAACAGATCTCCGGCCACTCGGCGGACGAGGCATACTGGGTCGGTGGCGTGAAGTTCGATGGCTTCGAACAGGGCGTGTTGCTGGAGGCGAAGGGACCGGGCTATGCCCAGTTCTTCGATGACCTGGAGCCCAAGGACTGGTTCCAACATTCAGGAGCCAAGAGCCTTGTCGACCAGGCGAACCGACAGAGCCAGCAAGTGCGGAGCCTCGGAGTGCTCATCGAGTGGCATGTCGCCGAAGCGCGAGCCGCCGAAGCCATTACCCGACTCCTGGAGCGCAACAGCATCAAGGGCATTCGCGTCATCCACTCCCCCGCGCGCTGAGGAACCCAAAGCGTGACCGAGAACGCCGCTCCCGAACCTTGCTACGCGGGTGCCTATTGGGGCCCCCGCAGGGAGTCGCCCGAGGACTGCGCTCGACGCACAGCGCACCTTCTCCCGCTCCTGGCGTCATGCGACCCCTTCCTTGCCCAGTGGTACAAACCCACCCGGTCCACGAGGGACAGGCGTGCCCATCCCCTCATGCCTCCCGATGAAGCCGTCCTGTCCGACCTGTTCCGCGGCGGCGCCAATCGAGAGTCGGGCGGTCCCATCATCGAGGAGCTCGGCTACAGCTTCTGGTTCGGCAATGGGGGCTCCGGCGCCGACAGCGCCAGCCTGCAAATCAAGTGTGGCGAGTACGCTGGAGCCAACCCCAACTGCTGCCTCATGCCACTTCCCAGGAAAGGACTGAACGCGGAGCGAATCACCACCGCGCCCGTCCTCACGAGCATCGTCCGCAGCCAGGTGCTGGCCTGGGAGCCGGACTGGGCCGTGGCCACGTCCGACGACTACCGCAAGCGGATGAGTCCCACTTCGGACGCGGGCACCTTCGTGGGCTGGGTCACCTACTTTTCGCGCCATCGAGGAACGGTGCCACCCCTTCCCGCTCCGGTCCGCATCGAGCCCGTCGAGAACATGGGCACCCTCATCATCCTCACTCCCGAGCGTGTGACGACCCACGACGCGGGGCACGTCCAATTGGGCAGGCGCGTCGGTGAGCTTCTCGGCAGGGCTGGACTCCTGCGTCCCGTCGTCCCCTGACTGCCGCTCACCGCCTGCGCCACCGCGCATCACCCGCCTCCGCGGTGAGCAGGATGAGCGTCGCCGTTATCGCGGACTCCACGTCCGGTGGGTCTCCGGTCAGCGCGTCCCGGTACAGGAAGAACTGTCCCACCCGGACGATGACGTTCGACAGCGCATCCAGGTTCATCGCCGGGCGGATGAGCTTGTCCCTCACGCCCTCCTCCAGCGCCCTGCGGATGCTCGCCGCGCAGCGCTCCTCCACGCGGCTGCTCTTCGACATCAGCACGCGCATCGCGTACTCGGAGTCCTGCTGGATGAAGCGCCGGAGCGGCGCGTCCTCCACAATCAACTGGATGAGCCGCTCGGTGACGTTCGCCAGGTACGCCGCGCCCTCCCCCTGGAACTCGCCCCTCGCCGCCGTCAGCGCCGCGTCGAACCGGGACGAGAGCACCTCCCCATAGAGCAGCTCGCGCGTCCCCGCCCACCGGAACACCGTCGCCCGACTGACGCCCAGCTCCTGCGCCATCCTGCCGATGTCGAACCGCTCCCCCTCACTCCACCACCGCATCGCCAACGCGAACAAATCCCTCGGCGTCGCCCGCGAGGGCGCCTCCAGCCGCTTCGACAACGGCGTCACCCGCACCCGCGCCTTCTCGCGCGAGGCCGGACGCGTCGTCCTCGACGGCGCCCCCTTCGCCCTCCGCCGCACGGGCTTCGCCCCCGTCCGCTTCATGTCGCCGCGCTCAGCATCTTCCGGCGCCGCCGCTTCATCCCCGCCACCAACACGCGCTGGTACAGCGTGGGCAACAACCGCTGCATGAAGTCGATGAGCACCGCGTCCCCACCGATGAGCTGACGACGCCGGTTCTTGTGGATGGCCGTGACGATGTCCTCCGCCGCCCGCTCCGGCGTCGTGGCGAACGCCTTCTCGAAGTCACTCGACGAGCGCTCGTCCGTCCACCCCCGCCGCACCGTCACCCGCGCGTTGCGCGCGATGTTCGTCTTGATGCCTCCAGGGTGCACACACGTGACACCGATGCTCCCGCCCTCCACCTCCAGCTCCTGCCGCAGCGCCTCCGTGAACCCCTTCACCGCGAACTTCGCCGCGTTGTACGCCGCCTGCGTCGGCACCCCGATGAGCCCGAACACACTCGACACGTTGACGATGTGCCCCGCGTCCACCGCCTTCAGGTGCGGCAGGAACGCCTTCGTGCCGTACACCACGCCCCAGAAGTTGATGTTCATCAACCACTCGAAGTCCTCGTACCGCGTGTCCTCGATGGTCGCCCCCAACGCCACACCCGCGTTGTTGATGACGATGTGCACCGCGCCGAACTCCCGCGCCACCTCGTCCGCCCACGCGTGCACCTCTTCGCGCTTCGCCACGTCCACCCGGTCCACCCGCACCCGCACCCCGTGCTCCCGGCACTTCGCCTCCGTCTCCGCGAGCCCCTGCGGATTCACATCCGACAGCGCCAGGTGACAGCCCCGCTTCGCCAGCAGCACCGCCGTGGCCCGGCCGATGCCCGAGCCCGCGCCCGTGATTGCCGCGACCTTGTCCTTCACCGTCTTCATGTGCTGGCTCCGTTTCGCGCCCGGCTCGGCTCCACCTCGTCGAGCATCCGGCGCAGCAACCGCGCGACCTCCACCGTCGCCTCCCGACAGGCCCGACTCAGCCCCGACATGTTCGCGAACGCATGCACCAGCGAGTCGAAGCGGCGCAGCGTCGTCGGCGTCCCCGCCTCCCGCAGCGCCGTCGCGTACGCCTCCGCCTCGTCCCGCAGCGGATCGAACCCCGCCGTGACGATGAGCGCCGGTGGCGCCCCCACCAGCGACTTCTCCTGCCGGGGAGACACCCGGGGGTCCGCCAGCGGCGTCGTGCTGCCCATCATGTACTGCTCCTGGTACCACTCGACATCCACGCGCGTGAGGAAGAACCCCTCCGCGAAGTGCGACAGCGAGCCCCAGTCCCGGGTGCGGTCCATCGTCGGGTACAACAGGAACTGGAGCGCCGGCTTGCGCGTGCCCTCGCGCACCGTGTGCTGCGCGACGACGGCCGCCAGGTTCCCACCCGCGCTGTCGCCTCCCACCGCCACCCGCTCCGGGTCCGCGCCCAGCGACGCCGCGTGCTCCAGCGCCCACTCGAACGCCGCAATCGCGTCCTCCACCGCCGCGGGGAACGGATGCTCGGGCGCCAGCCGGTAGTCGATGGAGAGCACGTGCACGCCCGCGTGGTGACACAGCCGCCGGCACGGCGAGTCGTGCGTGTCCAAATCCCCCATCACGAACCCACCGCCATGGAAGAACACCAGCAGCGGCCGCCCCCGTGAGTCCCCGGGCGGGACGTAGTGCCGCGCCCGCAGCGGGCCCTGCTTCGTCTCGAGCACCCGCGACGTCACCGACGCCACCGGCACCAGCACCCCCGAGTGCATCAGCGCCTCGCGCCGCAGCCGGTTCCGCGACTCGGCGAGCGGCAGCTCCGACTTCCGGGGCACTCCCTTGCGCTCCCGCAGCGAGAGCAGCAGTTGCACCTCGGGGTCCAGGCGCAGCCCGTCAATCACCACCGGCGGCTTGCCGGACAAGCGCACCAGCATCGGCGGCGGCAGGCGGAACAGCGCGCTCGCGACCTTGAACTCCAGGCGCTCCAGGAGGGTGAGCTTCGTGTCATCAGCCATGTGCCAGCTTCCGGTGACGAGTCCCCGCCGTCGCGCTCGAACGCCCGTGCCGGGCGATGGCCACGTACTCCGACGGCTCGAAGGCGGAGACTCGATGGTGGTAGGAGAACGTGAAGCCGGGCCACAGCGTCGAGTTGCGCCCGGTGGCATCCAGATACCAGCTCACGCACCCGCCCGTGAGCCAGACCGTCCGCGCCATCCGCGTGTCGACGTCCTGGATGAACGCCTCCTGCGCGTCGGCCGTGGGCTCCACCGCCGCGAGCCCTCGCCCCTCCAGGTAGCGCAGCGCGCTGAGCACATGCGCGAACTGGGCCTCCATCATCAGGATGACGGACGTGTGCCCCAGCCCCGTGTTGGGCCCCAGCAGCATGAAGAAGTTGGGGAAGCCGCTCACCGACGTGCCCAGGTGCGCCTTCATGCTCCCCGCCCACGTCTCGGTCAGCGAGCGCCCATCCCGTCCCCGGATGTGCCGCGCGAAGGCGGGCTCCGTGATTTGGAAGCCCGTGCCGAAGATGAGCGCGTCCACCGGGTGCTCCGCGCCCGTCGTGGTGACGACGGAGTGCTCGCGCACCTCCTGGAGGCCCTCCGTGACGACCTCGACATTGTCCCGGGTCAGCGCCGGCAGGTAGTCGTCCGAGACGAGCACGCGCTTGCAGCCCATCGTGTAGCCGGGCGTGAGCTTCGCGCGCAGCACCGGGTCCTTCACCGAGTCGCGCAGGTGCCGCTTCGCCCCTCGCTGGGCAAGCCGGATGATCCACGGGTGCATGAAGGCCAGCGCGGACAGCTCCTTCACCGCGTAGATGCCCAGGCGCGTCAGCCACCGCGCCCCAGGGACTCGCGCATACAGCCACTGTCTCCACGCGGCGATGGGACGGTCCTCGCGCGGCAGAATCCACGGCGGCGTGCGCTGGAACAGGACCAGCCGCGACACCTTCGGCTGGATGACCGGGACGAACTGGATGGCGGACGCGCCCGTGCCCACCACCGCCACCCGGCGCCCCTCCAACGCGTAGCCCGGGTCCCACCGGGCCGAGTGCATCACCTTGCCCTGGAAGCGCTCCAGCCCCGGCAGCGAGGGCACCACGGGCTCGCTGAACGCGCCCGCCGCGAAGATGAACACGTCCGCGGTGAACAGCCCCTGCGACGTCTGCAAGCGCCAGTGCTGCGCGGCCTCGTCCCAGGAAGCCTCCTCCACGGTGTGGTGGAAGCGCACGTGCGGCAGCACCCCGAAGCGCTCCGCGCAGTCGCGCAGGTACGCCTGAATCTCCGGCTGCGGCGAATAGGCCCGCGACCAACGCGGGTTGGGCGCGAAGGAGAACGAGTACAGGTGCGAGGGCACGTCACACGCGCAGCCCGGGTACACGTTGTCCCGCCAGACGCCGCCCACGTCCCCCGCCCGCTCCAGGATGACGAAGTCCTCCATCCCCTCCTGCTTCATCCGGATGGCCATGCCCAGGCCACCAAAGCCGCTGCCAGCGATGGCCACGTGGAAG
>NZ_SRLW01000160.1:0-22603 GCF_006518215.1 Myxococcus sp. AB025B | reverse complement strand
GAACTGGAGGCAGGTGGAGGAGCTGGTCGGCTTCTTCGTGAACACGTTGGTGGTGAGGGTGGAGACGGGAGGGGCGAGCTTCAGGGAGCTGCTGGGGAGGGTGAGGAGGGCGTGCCTGGGGGCGTTCGCGCACCAGGACGTGCCCTTCGAGCAGCTGGTGGACGCGCTGCAGCCGAGCCGGGATTTGAGCCGCTCACCGCTCTTCCAGGTCATGTTCGTCATGCCCGGCGAGCTGGCGCCCCTGGCGCTCGAAGGAGTCACCTCGGAGGAGCTCGACTTCGAGCCGGGCGTGTCGAAGTTCGACCTCACGCTGTTCGCGTGGGAGACGCCGCGCGGGCTGGTGACGTTCTGGGAATACAACACGGACCTGTTCGACGAGGAGACGGTGTCGCGGATGGCGGGCCATTACGGACGCTTGCTCGACGCGGTGGTGGAGTCCTCGGAGCAGCGCATCTCCGCGCTGCCGTTGCTCGATGCGACGGAGCGTCGGCACCTGCTGGCGGAGTGGGGCGCGCGTCACGACGCCACCTATGTGCCGGGCCTGATGCACCAATGGGTGGAGGCCCAGGTGGCGCGGACGCCTCACTCGGAGGCGGTGACGGACGGCACGCGCTCGCTGACGTACGCGGAGCTGGACGCGCGCGCGAACCAGCTCGCGAACCACCTGGTGGCGTTGGGGGTGCCGCCCAACGGCTCGGTGGGGCTGTGCCTGGACCGGAGCAGCCTCGAGATGCCCGTGGCGGTGCTGGCCACCCTCAAGGCCGGAGCGGCCTTCCTGCCCCTGGACCCGACGTGGCCCACCGAGCGACTGCGGCTGATGTTGGAGGACACGGAGGCGCCGGTGGTGGTGGCGCAGGCGCACCTGGTCTCCGCGCTGCCCTCGGGGACGTCGGCGCGGGTGTTGAGCCTGGAGGACGAGGCCGCCGCCATCTCGCGCCGCCCCACGAGCGCGCCTTGCGTGGACCTCTCCGTGGAGACGAACTGCTACTTCGTCTACACGTCCGGGAGCACGGGGCGACCGAAGGGCATCGTCATGTCCCACCGCGCGGTGGGCAACATGCTCTGGTGGTTGCTGAAGCGGACGGTGAAGCCGGACGCGACGACGCTCCAGTTCGCCTCGCTCAACTTCGACGTCTCCTTCCAGGAGCTGTTCGGCACCTGGTGTCTGGGTGGCCGCGTCCTGCTCATCACCCCGGCGCTGCGACAGGACCCTGGCGCGATGCTCCGGTACATGGTGCGTCACCAGGTCGAGCGGCTCTACCTCCCCTTCGTCGCGCTCCAGGCGGTCTGCGACGCCGCTGCGTTCGAGGAGGTGCTGCCTCCCTTGACGGAGGTGGTGACAGCGGGAGAGCAGCTCCAGGTGACGCCCGCGCTCGTGGCCTTCTTCGAGCGGCTCCCGGGATGCGTGCTGGAGAACCAGTACGGGCCCTCGGAGGCGCATGTCGTCACCGCGTGGCGGGCCTCGGGACCTCCCTCCTCGTGGCCCGCGCTTCCGCCGGTGGGCGTGCCCATCACCAACGTGCGCCTGTACGTGTTGGACGCGAACGGCGAGCCCTGTCCCATCGGTGTCCCGGGTGAAGTGGGCGTCGCGGGCGCGAGTCTGGCGCACGGCTACCATGGTCGCCCCGATTTGACCGCGGACCGGTTCCTCCCGGACACGCTCGAGGGCACGTCGGGTGAGCGCTACTACCGCACGGGAGACCGGGCGCGGTGGCTGGCGGACGGGGACCTGGAGTTCCTCGGGCGCCTGGATGGACAGGTGAAGCTGCGGGGCTTCCGCATCGAGCTGGGCGAGGTGGAGGTGGTGCTGCGAGCGCTGCCCGGTGTGCGGGACGCGGTGGCGGTGGTGCGCGAGGACGTGCCGGGAGACCGGCGCCTGGTGGGCTACGTCGTGTTCCAGGATGGACACACGCTGACCCCGGCGGAGCTGCGCGCGCACCTGCAGGCGAAGGTGCCCGAGTACATGGTGCCCTCGGCCTTCGTCGCGCTCCCTGCGTTGCCGATTGCCCCGACGGGGAAGGTGGACCGCAAGGCGTTGCCGGTGCCGCGCGTGGAGGAGTCACGCGGTGGCGACGTGGCGCCACGCACGGCGATGGAGCGGGTCGTCGCGGAGGTGTTTGGTCCGCTGCTCGGCTTGGAGCGCGTGGGCGTGGAGGCACACTTCTTCGAGCTGGGTGGGCACTCGCTGCTCGCGACCCAGGCGGTGTCCCGCTTGAAGGACGTGGTGGGGCGAGACCTCCCCGTCCGTGTGCTCTTCGAATCGCCCACGGTGGCGCAGCTCGCCGAGCACCTGGAGGATGTCCTCGAGGAAGCGAGAGGAGCACCTCCCCCCGCGCTGACCCGGAGACCGCACAACGGCGTGGTGGAGCAGTCCTTCGCGCAGCAGCGACTGTGGTTCCTTTCGCAGCTCGATGCGGAAGGGTTCTCGTACAACATGCCCTTCGCGGTGCGGCTCACGGGCCTGCTGGACGTGGGCGCGCTGGAGGGCGCGTTCCGTGACGTGGTGAGAAGGCACGAGTCCTTGCGGACGACCTTCGGTGAGGTGGACGGGAAACCGGTGCAGCGAATCCACGAGGACGTGGAGCTGTCGCTGACGGTGGAGCCCGTGGCCGCGGCGGAAGTGCTGGAAAGGGTGGAGGAGGAAGCCCAGCGTCCGTTCGACCTGGAGAGGGGACCCCTGTTGAGGGCGAAGGTGTTGAAGGTGGGGGATGAAGAACACGTGCTGGTGTGGGTGGTGCATCACATCGTGTTCGACGGGTGGTCGGTGGGGCTGCTGGAGAAGGAGCTGGGAGAGGGGTACGGGGCGAGGGTGCGAGGGGAGTCGGTGGAGCGCACACCGTTGGACGTGCGGTACGCGGACTACGCGAGATGGCAGAGGGAGTGGCTGAAGGGGGAGGTGCTGGAGAAGCAGCTGGGGTGGTGGAAGGAGCAGCTGGCGGGAGCGCCGCCGGTGTTGGAGCTGCCCACCGACAAGCCGCGTCCCGCGGTGCAGTCCTTCAACGGAGCGCACCTGTCGCTCCGGATTCCTACCGAGCTGGCGGGCGCGCTGCGGGAGCTGAGCCGGAAGGAAGGGGTCACGCTGTACATGACGCTGTTGGCGGCGTTCCAGGTGTTGCTGGGACGCTACAGCGGACAGAGCGACGTGGTGGTGGGGACGCCGATATCGGGAAGGAACTGGAGGCAGGTGGAGGAGCTGGTCGGCTTCTTCGTGAACACGTTGGTGGTGAGGGTGGAGTCGGGAGGTGCGAGCTTCGGGGAGCTGCTGAAGAGGGTGAGGAAGGCATGCCTGGGAGCGTTCGCGCACCAGGACGTGCCCTTCGAGCAGCTGGTGGACGCGCTGCAGCCGAGCCGGGATTTGAGCCGCTCACCGCTCTTCCAGGTCATGTTCGTCATGCCGGGCCCCACGGTGCCGATGTCGCTCCAGGGGCTCGGCGTCGAGAGCCTCGCCTTCGAGCCGGGCATGTCGAAGTTCGACCTCACGCTGTTCGTCCAGGAACAGCCCCAGTCGCTGGTGACGTCCTGGGAATACAACACGGACCTGTTCGACGAGGAGACGGTGTCGCGGATGGCGGGGCACTACCTCCGGTTGCTCCAGTCCTCGCTCGCCCAGCCCGCGCAGGACGTGGAGACGCTGCCGCTGCTCGCCGAGTCCGAGCGGCACCGGCTGCTGGTGGAGTGGAACGCTACCGAGGCGCCACCGCCATCCGTGTGCCAGGTGAGTGCGCTCTTCGAGGAGCAGGCCGAGTGCACTCCCGACGCGGTGGCGGTCCGCTTCGGGGAGCACGTGCTCACCTACGGCGAGCTGAACCAGCGCGCGAACCGGCTGGCGAGGCTCCTTCGCAGGGAAGGGGTGGGCCCCGATGTGCCGGTGGGGCTGTGCGTTCGTCGCTCCCTGGACCTCGCCGTCGGTGTGCTCGCCATCCTCAAGGCGGGCGGCGCCTACGTCCCGTTGGACCCGTCGTATCCGCGTGAGCGCCTCGCGTGGATGCTCCGCTTCTCCAGGGCGCCGTGGTTGCTCACGCAGTCCTCCCTCGCCGACCTCGTGCCGGACGGGGCGGCACAGAGGCTGCTGCTCGACACGGAGGTGGCGCGCTTCGAGGACGAGGACCCGGAGGACCTCCCGCCACTGGCGGGGCCGGAGTCGCTCGCCTATGTCATCTACACCTCGGGATCGACGGGAGACCCGAAGGGCGTGGCCATGCCCCATGGGCCCCTGCTCAACCTGGTGCAGTGGCAGCTCGGCGCCTCGCGCCTGCCACAGGGGCGCACGCTCCAGTTCTCCGCGCTGAGCTTCGACGTCTGCTTCCAGGAGCTGTTCTCCACCTGGGCGGCCGGCGGGGAGCTGGTGCTCATCCCCGAGGAGCTGCGGCTGGACGCACGTGCCCTGCTGGAGCACCTGGAGCAGCAGGGCGTCGAGCGGCTGTTCCTCCCCTTCGTCGCGCTCCAGAACCTCGCCGAGGTGGCGGACCGGGACGGGCTGGCGCCGGGTCGACTGCGCGAAATCATCACGGCCGGAGAGCAGCTCCGAGTGACCCCCGCGCTGCGGCGCTTCATCGGCCGCCTGCCGGGCTGCGTGTTGCACAACCACTACGGGCCCACGGAGTCCCACGTGGTGACGGCCCACACGTTGGAGGGCAACCCCGCGTCCTGGCCGGACCTTCCGCCCATCGGTCGTCCCATCTCGAATGCGCGTGTGCACGTGCTCGATGCGCGAGGCACTCCGGTTCCTCCGGGTGTCCCCGGCGAGCTGTATCTCGGCGGCGCGGCGCTGGCGCGCGGCTACCTCCACCGTCCGGACCTGACGACGGAGCGCTTCGTCGCGGACCCGGTGGGCCTTGCCCCAGGCTCACGGGTGTACCGGACGGGGGACTTCGCGCGCTACCTCTCCGACGGTACCCTCGAGTTCCTCGGACGACGCGACGCACAGGTGAAGGTGCGCGGCTACCGCATCGAGCTCGCGGAGGTGGAGGCCGCGCTCGCACACCATCCCTTGGTGAAGGACTGCGTGGTGGAGGCGCGCGCGGATGGCTCGGGGGGGTCGCGACTGGTGGCCTATGTCGTGGGCACGGACGGCGCGGTGCCCGAGTCGAGAGCCCTGCGCGCCTTCCTCCAGGAGCGGCTGCCCGACCACATGGTTCCAGGCCACTTCGTGATGTTGGACTCGCTGCCCCTGTCACCCAGTGGCAAGGTGAATCGCCGGGCCTTGCCCACGCCGGACGCGGACGTCACCCGACGGGACACGGCGCCCCGGGTTCCTCCGAGGACCTCACTGGAGCTCCAGCTCGTCCGGGCCTGGGAGGAGACGCTCGGCGTGCACCCGGTGGGCATCCGCGATGACTTCTTCGAGCTGGGTGGCCACTCGTTGCTGGCCATGCGCCTGCTCGCGCGGATTCGTGAGCTCACGGGCCGAGCCCTTCCCGTGGCCGCGCTCTTCCAGGGCGCGACGGTCGAGCGCATCGCGGCCCTTCTGTCGAGCCGCGCGCCCGCGGCCAGCTCGCCCCTGGTCCAACTGCGCGGCGGGACGAAGCGCCCCTTCTTCTGCGTCCATCCCGTGGGCGGCACCGTGCTCGCGTACGCGGAGCTCGCGCACCTGCTGGGCGCGGACCAGCCCTTCTTCGGCCTCCAGGCGCCCGGCCTCGATGGGGAGACCGCGCCGCTCGACAGCGTGGAGGCCCTGGCGGAGCGCTACCTGCACGCGATTCGCGCGGTGCAGCCACAGGGCCCCTACCTGCTCGGGGGCTGGTCCCTGGGCGGGACGCTCGCGTTCGAGATGGCCCAGCAGCTCCAGGCGCGCGGAGAGTCGGTGGACCTGCTGGTGCTCATCGACACCTATGCGCGGGCCCACGCGGGAGGAGCGGTGGACCCGTCCTGGCTCGAACCCGCGCGGGTGGGCGCGCTCTTCTTCCGGGACGTGCTGCGCTCGGCGGGAGCCTGGCTGCCGTGCTCCGAAGACGTCCTCGCGAGCCTTGCCCCCGAGGAGTCGCTGGGCGTGCTGGAGGACGCGGCGCGCCGCGCCTCGGCGCTCCCTGAGACAGGGCTCGCCGCGCTGCGCGCCGTGTTCGAAGCCAACCTCCGCGCCGCCTGGCGCTACGTGCCCAGGTCCTACCCGGGAGCGCTGGTCTCCATCGAATCCGCCGAGTCGCCTCGCGCGCACGAATGGGAGCTGCTCGCCAGGGGAGGCGCGGTCGTCCACACGCTGCCCGGTGACCACTACGCGTTGCTGCGCGCCCCGGGAGTTCACACCCTCGTCACGCTCCTGCGTGACGCGCTGGAACGTTCCCACGCCCGGACACTCCCTCGGAGTGTGTCCGCGTGAGCACGTCGATACGCCGTGCCGAAATACCTGAGAAATGTGGCCTTGCTGCACTCACTTGTGTTTCAGGGCTTGTCTTGACGACTGGAATGAAGACTCACACACTGCGCCGATTCAGCAAAAGAGGAGCAAGGGCATGCATGCACTGACGAAGCAGTCGGAATCGACCGGGCAGGCCCGCTGTCCCACGTGTTCGGAGCCCATCGAGGCCGAGGGCCGCGTGCAGGGCGAGGTGTTGACGTGCTCGGGCTGTGACGGAGAGCTCGAGGTGGTCGGCCTCAATCCGCTCCGGCTCGAGGAAGCGCCCGAGGTCGAGGAGGACTGGGGCGAGTAGGCCCGGGAGCGCCATGAGCACGAACGAATCCCCGGAGCAGCCGCTCCTCTCACCCGGAAGGGTCTTCGCCCAGGCCGTCGCCACGCAGGGCGCGAAGGCCTCGGTGGAGTTCTCGCACACCATCACGGAGGCCTTCCCGGGCTTCAAGCGGCGCCCACGCATCGCGGTGCGCGGCCTGTTCAAGGTGGTGAAGGCCGAGGGCGGCAAGGTGAAGTACTGGCACGAGACGCCGCCCCAGTCGCCGCCCACCGTCCAGGTGGAGGACGTGGGCCTGCGCCCCGAGGCCGCGTTCGAGTTCCACACGGACCTCGCGACGCTCAAGCCCACCACGGCGTGGATCCAGGTCCCGCCCGCGCTCCTGGACGACCCGGAGACGCTGGCGACGTTCATCGACTTCCGGCTGCTCGTGCGGCTGTGCACCGCGGAGAACCAGGCGCTCGCCAGAGGGCGGGGAGGGGACCGCGTGCGGGGCCTGCTGGAGACGCCGGGAATCGCTCGGCTGCCGGCGCGCTCGGACCCCGTGTCCTCGCTCCTGGCGGCGTGTGACAGGGTGGAGCAGATGGGCGGCAGCGCGGACGGCATCCTCGTCAACCCGGCGGACTACTACCGCTACTTCGTGGGCAAGGGCGGGCTGTTGTCGGACCTGACGAGCATGGGCGTGCGCATCGCCCGCGCGCGCATGGTGGACCCCGGGCAGGTCATCGTCGGGGACTTCACCGCGGCGGCCACCATCTTCGACAGCGGCCGCTCCTCCATCCGCTTCGCCACGCCGCCTCCCGGCATCTTCCCGCGCGACGGCCTGGCCGTCTGCGGAGAGATTCACGAGGCGCTCGTCGTCCACCTGCCGACGCACTTCTACGTCGCCTCGCTCGCCTGAGGCGGGGTGCCCGCCCGGAAGTCCTCCAGCGACTTCCGGGCGAGTGGGCGTCAGGGCTTCTCGGCGCTGACCACCGCGTACTCGTCGCAGTTGAACAGCGTCAGCCACTGGAGCTGCTCGAACTCCATCTGGCGGGCGCGCCGCACGTCCTCGCGCACCTTCGCCACGGTGACGCTGCCGGGCTGACGCTCCGCGGCCGTCATCCCCCGGAGCGCGGCCAGCGCGGTGTTGACGGCCGGGTAGACGTCCGACGCGATGGACTCCAGCTTCCCCTGGTGGAAGCCGGCCGCGTTCAGCTCCGTGAGATAGCGCTGCGTCGTCCAGACGTTGGCCTCTGGAAACGCAATCCGTCCGCGCCAGTACCGGTGCCGCAGCCGTCGGCGCAGGCCCGCGCCGGACTCGCGGTCCGTCTTCTGACACATGTCCGCCATCACCAGGCGCCCGCCGGGCCTGAGCACCCGGAAGGCCTCACGCAGGAAGTCGCCGCGCGTGCGGAAGTGCATCGCGGACTCCAGCGCGAAGACGACGTCGAACTCGCCGTCACCGAAGGGAATCTGCGTCGCCGAGCCGACCTCCAGGCGGACCCGGTCCTCCAATCCCGTCAGCTTCACGCGCTCCTTGCCCACGCGGACCTGATTGGGGGTGACGTTGATGCCCACGATTCGGGCGGGGCGGTACTCCTCCGCCCAGAGGATGTCCTGGTCGGCGTAGCCGAACCCGCAGTCGAGCACCACGTCCCGCTCGCCCAGTCGCGCCGTGCGCGCGAGCAGGTGGGCCATCTGCGCTTGTGCGGCTTTGAACAAATCCCCGACGCGCTCGCAGTTCGTCTCGTCCACGCGCTCCACGTCGCGCCAGTAGCCCAGGTTGATCCAGAAGGGCTCCCGCCCCGTGACGACGCGAATCTCTTGCGGTCTGGGCAGCCCTGCCACCCATGCACCCGTCTCGTTCGAATAGAAACGCTCGGGGTCCGCCAGCACCGCGCTCTTGAGCTGCCTTGCGACCTGCATGACGTCGAACATCGCGAGCCTCCTTCGTGGCGGTCCTCTCATTATGACCTGGAATGCACGAATTGAGGAGCTGTCCTGAGGCGCCAGCCGTCCGCCCAGGCCCTGTCGGCTGATGGACAGAAGTGGCTGTCTTTCAGGTGGAGTCTCTCTTTGCCGTGTCGTTGTTTTGGTTGTGATTGCCTCCGGGACCTGCTCGGCAGGCGAGGAGGCCTTATTGGCAATTGGCAGTCACAGGGTGACGCGCCGCGTATTGAGACGCTTCACTGACAGACTTAAAAAGTCTCTTGTTGTCATCCTGCTAATAAGCGAAGGAGGGCCCGCTCATGCGACTGCACCGCAGTGGTTCGTTGGCTTTGTCGAGTGTCTTCGTCGCGGCCCTGGGAGTGACCCAGGCCGCGGCCGCGGAGTTGCCGTTGTTGGACAGCACCCCCTTGCGAGCGCCGTTCGCGGCGGCCTGTGAGGGGAAGCCGGACTCCACGCTGCTACCGGTGGACCCGCGCACGCTCGTCGTCCCGGGCGTCAACAAGCCGGGCGCGGCGGTGCAGTTCAACGCCTTCTGGGTGGACCTGCACACCCCGCCGCCGCCGTTCATCTCCAACCTGCCGCCCAACCCCAAGACATGCGGCGAGTTCCGGGCCAGCGTCGCCCGCGGCAAGAAGAACATCGAGACGCGGGCCTACTTCCAGCCGTTCACCACGGCGTCCGCGTACTACTACATGTACACGCTGTGGGGTTACCCGCTGCGCCCGTCGGACTTCGACGAGCAGATCATCAAGCGCTTCGGCCTGGCGAAGGCCCCCTTCCGCAATCCCTATCCGTACCCCTGGGAGAACCCCAACCTCACCAATGGCGGGAGCGGGCAGCTCCCCCTCGGCATGGTCCAGGAGCGCGACGCCAACGGCCGCTGGACGGGCGCCATCGCCTCCTCCTGCTCGGGTTGCCATGACTCGAAGCTGGGGGGCGACTCGGAGTCGTCCTTCCTGTGGGGCCGCTCCAGTGACGCCATCGACGCGGGCCTCATCCAGTCCGACATGTTCCGCTCCACCGTGGTGGGCAACATCTTCCAGATCGTCCCGGTGCCGTGGAGCGTCGGGCGCGGCATGAGCGACGCCATTGGCATCGTGGACCTCTTGCCCGCGCTCTTCGACATGGATGCCATGTCGCTGGCGCCCAGCCTGCTCGAGTACTTCCCCACCCACGCGGGTGGCATGTCGCGCGCCCCCAACTGGTGGTACCGCGCCTTCAAGACGCGCCAGTTCTGGGACGGCGCGCTCACGTCCGACAACGTCCGCTCGGAGATGGCGTTCGGCATCGCCAACATCACCCGCTCCGCCCCCGAGCGTCGCGCCCTCACCGCCGAGTTCGAGGACAACGACAACTTCTTCGTCTCCCTGTCGCCGCCCACCTATCCCAAGCCCATCAACACGGCCCTGGCGGAGCAGGGCGCCATCCTCTTCCACGAGCGCGACCTGTGGGCCAACGGCGCCAACGCCAACATTCCCAAGCAGGCTGGCAACGGCTCCTGCGCGAGCTGCCACGGCGTCTACTCGCCGCGCCACGCCGCCAACCCCGCCTTCCTCCCGGACCCGCGCCTCAAGGGCATCTCCGGCGTCATCACCCCGATTGAGACCATCCGCACGGACCCGGCCCGCAAGGACCTCATGGCGGACGAGCGCAAGCGCCGCGCCTGGAACACGTCCTTCCTGGCCTACAACGACCAGCACCCGGACCACGGACCCTTCTACGACGACCCCATCACCAGCGCCCTGCGCCGCGTGCCGCGCGCCGCATATGACCGGGGCACCGGGCCCATCTACTCGCCGGAGGGGCCGAACATCTGGATCAAGCCCTTCGGCTACATCGCCACGCCGCTCTACGGCGCCTGGGCCTCCGCGCCGTACTTCCACAACTCCAGCGTCCCCACGCTGTGGGATGTGCTCAAGCCCTCGGATCGCCCCAAGGTCTGGAAGCGCCAGCAGGTCTCCGGCAACGCGCTGGGCTCCAACGCCGGCTACGACATGAGCTTCGCGGCGTACGACTTCAACAAGCTCGGCTGGAAGGTGCAGGCCCTGGCCTGCGGAGACCGCCCGGCCAATGACCCCTTCATCCCCTGCAGCCAGGAGATGGCCACGCACGACGTCCTGTTCGCGAACATCGCCAACACCGTCGCCAACTACAACTCGCTGGCCTACCAGTCGCCGCCGCCCATCACCCAGAAGCAGATCCGCTCGCGCATGATCTTCAACTCGCACCTGTACGGGCTCGGCAATGAGGGCCACGACTTCACCCAGTCGCTCACCGACAGCGAGCGCTGGGCCATCATCGAGTACATGAAGACGCTGTGACGACGAAGGCCTCCCGCGGGCGGGGCAGGGTGCCCGTCCGCGAGAGGCCTGGAGGAAACCGGGCCGTCGGGAGCAGCGTCCCGGCGGCCTCGTCGTGTCGGGCTACATCAGGCGCTTGAAGAGGCCCAGCTTGCCCACGTACGGCGGGTAGCGCATCGCCAGGTCCAGCAGGAAGGGCCGCTTCACCACGCTCTTCTTGTGGCTGAAGGCATCGAAGCTGGCCTGGCCGTGGTAGCCGCCCACGCCGGACTCGCCCACGCCGCCGAAGGGCAGCCCCTCCGCCGCGAAGTGCACGCACACGTCGTTGACCACCGCGCCGCCGCTGGACGTCTCCGTCAGGACCCGCTCGTTGACGGCCGCGTCCTTGGAGAAGCTGTAGAGCGCGAGCGGCTTGGGGCGCGAGCGCACGAAGCGGATGGCCTCGTCGATGCTCGGGCAGTCCACCAGCGGGAGGAGGGGGCCGAAGATCTCATCCTGCATCAGCGGGCTGGACAGGGGCGCGTCGGTGATGACGGTGGGCGCGAAGAAGCGGCTGGCCGCGTCGTGCTCACCGCCGAAGGCCACCTTGCCGTGCCCGGCCAGCGCGCGGACGCGCTCGAAGTGCCGGGGGCTGATGATGCGGCCGTAGTCGCTGCTCTGGCGCGCGTCCTGGCCGTAGAACTGGGTGACGGCCTTCTTCACCAGCTCCGTGAAGGGCGCCTTCAGCTCGGGGGGAATCAGCACGTAGTCCGGGGCGATGCACGTCTGGCCCGCGTTGAGGTACTTGCCCCAGGCGATGCGGCGCGCGGTGACCTCCAGGTCCGCGCTCCGGTCGACGATGCAGGGGCTCTTGCCGCCCAATTCCAGCACCGTGGGCGTCAGGTGCTTGGCGGCGGCCTCGGCCACCACGCGGCCCACCTGGGTGCCGCCGGTGAAGAAGATGAGGTCCCAGCGCTGCGCCAGCAGCTCGCGGCTGGCGTCCGCGTCGCCCTCCACCACGGCGACGACCTCCGGGGAGAAGGCCTCACCCAGGAGCTTCGCCAGCACCGCCGACGTCGCCGGCGCCAGCTCGCTGGGCTTGAGCACCGCGGTGCACCCGGCCGCGAGCGCCCCGATGAGCGGCGCGAGGGACAGCTGATACGGGTAGTTCCACGGCGCGATGATGAGCGTCACGCCCAGCGGGTCCGAGTATTGGTACGCCCGCGCCGGCTGGATGACGATGGGCGCCGAGCCCCGGCGCGGCTTCATCCACGACTTCAGGTGCTTGAGCGCACCTTTTATCTCTCCATAAATGCTGCCGACCTCCGTCAGATACGCCTCCTCGGCGCTCTTCGAGAGGTCGGCCTTGAGGGCGGCGAGGATCTCCGCCTCGTACTTGCGCACCACCCGGTCCAGGGCTTCCAGCCGCGCCCGCCGCCACTCGAGCGGGAGCGTCACGCGAGACTCGAAATAGGCGCGCTGCTTTTCGACGAGCGCCCCCGCGTCGAGCGGAGGCGGTACGGCGGCGAGGCGACTGGAGCTCTGGACCATGGACTTCTCCTTGCGAAAGGCGATGCGCGGCTACTTCAGGAGCTCACCTCGCTCCGCTTTCTGGATGAGCGACGCGGGCGGCTCGAAGTGCTTGCCGTAGCGCTTCGCCAGCTCGTTCGCGCGGGCGATGAAGCCCCTGAGGCCCGTGCCCGTGGGCCCCTCGTAGCCGTTGATGAACTGGGCCACGCCGCCCGTCCATGCCGGGAAGCCGATGCCCAGGATGGAGCCGATGTTGGCGTCCGCCGCCGAGCGCAGCACGCCCTCGTCGAAGCAGCGCACCGTGTCGATGGCCTCCGCGAACAGCATCCGGTCCTTCATGTCCTCGAAGGGGATGGTCATGCCCGGCCTGGTGTAGTGCTTCGCCAGCCCCGACCACAGGCCCGCGCGCTTGCCGTCCACGTAGTCGTAGAAGCCCGCCCCCGTGGAGCGGCCCTTGCGCCCGTGCTGGTCGATGAGCGAGTCGACGACGGCGTAGCTGCCGTGGTCCGCCCACGGCTTGCCCTCGGCCACCGCGGCGGCCTTCGTCTCCTCGCGAATCTTGCGCGGCAGGGTCAGCGTCAGCTCGTCCATCAGCGCCAGGGGCGCCGCGGGGTAGCCCGCCTGCAGGCCCGCCTGCTCGATGGACGCCGGGGAGATGCCCTCGCCCACCATGGCGATGGCCTCGTTGAGGAACGTGCCGATGACGCGGCTGGTGAAGAAGCCGCGGCTGTCGTTGACGACGATGGGCGTCTTGCCAATCTGCACCGCGATGTCGATGGCCTTCGCCAGCGTCGCGTCGCTCGTCTTCTTGCCGGCGATGAGCTCCAACAGCGGCATCTTGTCCACGGGGGAGAAGAAGTGCATGCCCACGAAGTCCTCGGAGCGCTTCACGCCCTCCGCGAGCAGGGTGATGGGCAGTGTGGACGTGTTGGACGCCAGCACCGCGTCGGGCGCCACCACGTCCTGGACCTCCTGGAAGACCTTGTGCTTGAGCTCCACGCCCTCGAACACGGCCTCGATGACCAGGTCGCAGCCCTTGAGCGCCGCGGCGTCCTGGGTGGGGGTGATGCGCGCGAGCAGCGCGTCGCCCTTCTCCTTCGTCGTCTTGCCCTTCTCCAGCGCCTTCTCCACCAGCTTCACGGAGTACTGCTTGCCCTTCTCCGCGGCGGCGACGCTCACGTCCTTGAGCACCACCTCGATGCCCGCCTTGGCGCACACGTAGGCGATGCCCGCGCCCATCATGCCGGCGCCCAGGATGCCCACCTTCTTCGCCGTGTGCTGCGGATGGCCCTTGGGTCGGCCGCCACCGGAGTTGATGTGCTGCATGTCGAAGAAGAACGCTTGAATCATGTTCTTCGCGACCTGACCCGTCGCCAGCTCCGTGAAGTAGCGCGACTCGACGGTGAACGCGGTGTCCACGTCCACCTGCGTGCTCTCCACCGCCACCGCCATGATGGCGCGGGGGGCGGGCATGTTCGCGCCCTTGAGCTGCTTGCGCAGGTTGGCGGGGAAGGCCGGCAGGTTCGCCGCGAGCCCGGGGGACGTCGGCGTGCCGCCCGGAATCTTGTAGCCCTTCTGGTCCCACGGCTGCTGCGAGCTCGGGTTCGCCTTCACCCACGCCTTGGCCGCGGGGATGAGCGCCTCCACCGAGTCCACCACCTCGTGCACCAGGCCCACCTCCTTGGCCTCCTGGGGACGGTAGCGCTGGCCCTGCAGGAGCACCTTCATCAGCGCGTCCACGATGCCCAGCATCCGCACCGTGCGCACCACGCCGCCCGCGCCGGGCAGCAGGCCCAGCGTGACCTCCGGCAGGCCAATCTGCGCGCCCTTCACGTCCGCGACGATGCGGCGGTGACAGGCCAGCGCAATCTCCAGGCCGCCGCCCAGCGCCGCGCCGTTGATGGCGGCGACCACGGGCTTGCCCAGGGTCTCCAGGGCGCGCAGCTGCGCCTTGAGCTCCTGGCCCAGCTCGAACGCCTGCTTCGCGTTCTCCTTGCGGATCTTCAACAGGTCGTTCAGGTCGCCGCCGGCGAAGAAGGTCTTCTTCGCGGAGGTGATGACGACGCCCTTGATGTCGGCCTTCTCCTTGACCAGCCGGTCCACCGTCGCGCGCATCGACTGGATGTACGCGGCGTTCATGGTGTTGGCGGACTGGTTGGGGTCATCCAGCGTCAAGGTGACGATGCCGTCGGCATCCTTGTCCCAGCGGATGGTGCTCTGCTCGCTCATGGGGTTTGCTCGAATCTTGGTCGAAAGGGGATGCGCAGAAAGGTCAGACGCGCTCGATGAGGGTGGCCACGCCCATGCCACCGCCGACGCACAGGGTGATGACGGCCCGGCGCGCCTTGCGCCGCTCCAGCTCGTCCACCATGGTGCCCAGGATCATCGCGCCCGTGGCGCCCAGCGGGTGCCCCATGGCGATGGCGCCGCCGTTGACGTTGATCTTCTCGTTCGGGATGCCCAGGTCCTTCTGGTACTTGAGCACCACGGAGGCGAAGGCCTCGTTGAGCTCGAACAGGTCGATGTCCTTCACCGACAGGCCCGTCATGTCGAGCAGCTTGCGCGTGGCGGGGATGGGGCCCGTCAGCATGATGGTCGGGTCCGAACCGGACGTGGCCACCGCGGCGATGCGCGCGCGCGGCGTCAGCCCCAGCGACTTGCCCACCTTCTCCGAGCCGATGAGCACCAGCGCCGCGCCGTCCACGATGCCCGACGAGTTGCCCGGGGTGTGCACGTGCTCGATGCGCTCCACCATGTGGTACTTCTGCAGCGCCACCGCGTCGAAGCCGCCCATCTCGCCCATGGCGGCGAACGACGGGCTCAGCTGCCCCAGCGACGCGACGGTGGTGTCCTTGCGCGGATGCTCGTCGCGCTCCAGGACGACCAGGCCGTTCTGGTCCACCACGGGGATGACGGAGTTCTTGAAGTAGCCCTCCGCCCAGGCCTTCGCGGCGCGCGCCTGCGACTGCGCGGCGTAGGTGTCCACGTCCTCGCGGGTGAAGCCCTCCATCGTCGCGATGAGGTCCGCGGAGATGCCCTGCGGCACGAAGTACGTGTCGTAGTTGGTGGCCGGGTCCATGGCCCACGCGCCGCCGTCGGAGCCCATGGGCACGCGCGACATGCTCTCCACGCCGCCCGCGATGACCAGGTGCTCCCAGCCCGAGCGCACCTGCTGCGCGGCCATGTTCACCGCCGTCAGGCCGGAGGCACAGAAGCGGTTGAGCTGCACGCCGCCCACCGTCTCCGGCAGGCCCGCCGCCAGCACCAGCGTGCGCGCGATGTCCGCGCCCTGGTCGCCCACCGGCGACACGATGCCCAGCACGATGTCGTCGATCTGCTTGGGGTCCAGGCCGGGGTGGCGCTTCTTGAGGGCGTCCACCAGGCCGACCAGCAGGGAGATGGGCTTGATGCCGTGCAGCGCGCCCTTCTTGCCCTTGCCGCGAGGTGTACGGACGGCGTCGAAGATGAATGCTTCCTGGCTCACCGGGAGCCTCCTTGGGATTCGGTGTGGGAGTGGTCTACAGCGAACGGGCGACGAGTTCCTTCATGACCTCGTTGGCGCCGGCGAAGATGCGCATGACGCGAGTATCCGCGAACAGGTGAGCGATGGGGTATTCCTTCATGTACCCATACCCTCCGAAAAGCTGGAGGCAACGGTCCGCGACGCTGCTCGCCTGGTCCGTCAGCCAGTACTTGGCCATGGCCGCGGACGCCACGTCCAGCTCCCCCGCCAGGTGCTTCTCCACGCACTCGTCGAGGAACGCCCGTCCCACCCGCCCCAGCGTCGCGCATTCCGCCAGCTCGAAGCGCGTGTTCTGCAGAGCGAAAAGCGGCTTGCCGAACACCTGGCGCTGCTTGGTGTAGTCGACCGTGAGCGCCACGGCCCGCTCGATGCTCGCCTGCGCGAGCACCGCCGTGGCCAGCCGCTCCTGGGGCAGCTGCTGCATCAGCTGGATGAAGCCCGAGCCCTCCGCGCCGCCCAGCACGTTGACGGCCGGAATCCGGAGCTCGTCGAAGAACAGCTCGGTGGTGTCCTGCCCGTGGCCGCCCAGCTTCTCCAGGATGCGGCCCCGCTCGAAGCCGGGCGTGGTGTCGGAGACCTCGGCACACAACAGGGAGATGCCCGCGTGGCCCTTCACGTCGCTGGTGCGCACCGCGATGATGAGGAAGTCACAGACGCGGCCGTTGGAGATGAAGGTCTTGGACCCGCTCACCTTGTAGAAGTCGCCGTCGCGCACCGCGCGGGTGGAGATGGCCTGCAGATCCGAGCCTGTCCCCGGCTCCGTCATGGCGATGGCGCCCACCCACTCGCCGCTGGCGAGCTTGGGCAGCCACTTGAGCTTCTGGGCCTCGGAGGCGTACGCGAGCACGTAGTGCGCGACGATGGTGGAGTGCACCGCGAAGCCCATCGTCGGGTCCCCGGCGCGCACCTGCTCCTCCAGGAGGATGGCCTCGTGGGCGAACGTGCCGCCGCCGCCGCCGTATGCCTCCGGGATGGACATGCACAGCAGGCCCAGCTCGCCCGCCCGGCGGTAGAGCGCCTTGTCCGGGAAGCCCTGGGCCACGTGCTTGGGCACGTTGGGGAGGACCTCCTTCGTGAAATAGGTGGCCGCGAGTCCGCGCACCTGCTCGAGCTCGTCGGAGCTCCACCGAGGACGTGCCGTCATTGTCTGTCTCCGCGCTGTCGTGACTGCTGTCTAGAGTCCGAACGTCTTGCCGATGATGTCCCGCTGGATTTCGCTGGTGCCACCATAGACGGTGGAAATCACCGTGGCACGCAGATGCGATTCCATATCGAACTCGGTGGCGTAGCCGTAACCCCCCATCATCTGCACGCCCTCCAGCGCCACGCGCTTGGCCGTCTCGGTGGCCTTCAGCTTGGCCATGGAGGCCTCGCGCGGGAGCATCTTCTCCGGGGCCTCGTCCGCCATCTGCGCCACGCGGTACAGGAGCAGCTCGCTGCACTCCAGCTCCAGCGCCAGGTCCGCGATGCGGTGCTTGAGGGCCTGGAACGAGCCCACCGACTTGCCGAACTGCTTGCGGTCCTTCACGTACGCCACCGCGTCGTCGAACGCGCGCCGCCCCCGGCCCAGCATCGTCGCCGCCAGGATGAGCCGCTCGCTGTTGAGCCCCGACATCAGCTGCGGCCACGCCTGGTCCACCACGCCCACCACGCTGTCCTCGGGCAGGAAGCAGTCGGTGAAGTAGACGTCGTTGACCTCCTTGCCGTTGAGCGTGGGGATGCCGCGGATCTCCACGCCCGGCGTGCTCGTGGGCACGCAGAACATGGTGAGCCCCTCGTGGCGCGAGCCAGGGCCCGCGCCGCGCGTCCTCGCCACCAGCAGCAGGTGGTCGGCGATGTGCGCGTTGGAGCACCACGTCTTCTGGCCGTTGACGACGAAGCCGCCCGAGGCGCGCTCGGCGCGGCAGGTGATGGCCGCCGCGTCCGAGCCCGCGCCGGGCTCCGAGATGGAGATGGCCTCCACCCGACCTTGCGTGATTCCCGTGAGCACCTTCTGCTTCTGCGCGGGCGTGCCGAACCTCGCGTAGGGCCCGGCCGCGACGGCGGTGGTGACGTAGCCGCCCACCGGCGCGAGCCCGTAGGCGGTCCGCTCCGCGAACAGGCAGATCTCCGACATGCCGCCGCCGGAGCCGCCGTACTCCGCGTCGATGCCCACGCCGAGCCAGCCCAGCTCGGCCATCTGCGCGTACAGCTCGACGTTGTGCGCCTCCACGCCGTGCTGGGTCAAGGCGTCGCGCTGGGCGCGGGTGCCCGTCCTGGCGCGGCAGAAGGCATCGATGGACGCGGCGAACGAGGCTTGCTCGGGGGTTCTGGCGTGCATGGCGGCGGGGCTCAGGCGTTCTCGTAGAAGGTGGCGATGCGCTCGGCGTACTGCTGGAGGATGACGCGGCGCTTGAGCTTGAGCGTGGGGGTGAGCTCGCCCGTCGCGGGCGACCACGTCTCGGTGACGACCTCGAAGCGCTTGACCTGCTCGGCGCGCGACAGCCGCTGGTTGACCGAGGCCACCAGCGCCTCCAGCTCCGAGCGGATGGCGGGGTCCTTCGTCAGCTCCGCCACGGACATGGGCGGCAGGCCCCGGGCCTTGGCCCACACGGGCGCGACCTCCGCGTCCAGGCAGATGAGCGCGGTGACATACGGCCAGCCATCACCAATCGCGAGCGCCTGGCCCACGAGCGGGTGGGCGCGCAGCAAGCCCTCGATGCGGGACGGGGCGATGTTCTTCCCGCTCGAGGTGATGATGAGCTCCTTCTTGCGGTCGGTGATGGTGAGGTAGCCCTCGGCGTCGATGGTGCCGATGTCACCGGTGGCCAGCCACCCGTCCTCGTCCGTGGCGCTGACGATGCGCCCGTCCCCGGCCAGGTAGCCCATGAACAGCACGGGGCCGCGCACGAAGATCTCTCCGTCGGAGGCCAGCTTCAGCTCGAGCCCGGGGACGGGGCGGCCCACCGAGCCCACGCGGAAGTCGGTGGGCAGGTTGATGGTGGCGCAGCCCGTCGTCTCGCTCATGCCCCACACCTCGAGCACGCGGATGCCGAAGCCGCCCAGGTACTCCAGCACCTCCACGGGGATGGGCGCGGAGCCGCTGCTGGCCCACTGGAGCGCGTCCAGGCCCAGCGTGGAGCGCAGGGGCTTGAGCACCTTCTCCTCCGCCACGGCGACCTTGGCGGCCAGCTCCTCGGACACCTTCTGGCCGGAGCCCTCCAGGCGGAAGGCCTCCAGCGCGAGCGCGTGCGCGCCCATGATGGCGTCGCGGCGGGGGGCCTCCAGCGTGCCCAGCTTGGCGCGCAGGCCCGCGGCCAGCTTCTCCCAGACGCGGGGCACGCCGAAGAAGGCGGGCGGGCGCACCTTGGCCATCAGCGGCACCACGCCCGCCGGGTCCGAGCAGACGTGCACGTGCAGCGCCTTGAAGAGCATCCGGTACAGGCCCAGCTCGCGCTCGGCGATGTGCGCCAGCGGCAGGTAGGCGATGGACGGCGCGCGCATGGGCGTGGGCACCACCGCGTCCACGCAGATGGCCTCGTAGAAGGCGTTGCGATGGCTGAGCACCACGCCCTTCGGGTCTCCGGTGGTGCCGGAGGTGTACATCATCGCGATGGGGTCCTCGGGACGGATGGGCTTCCAGGTGTCCTCGAAGACCTGCGGCGCCTGCTCATGCAGCGCCGCGCCGTCCGCCTCCAGCTGAGCGAAGGAGACATAGAGTGCGTCTCCGGCGGGCACGGCGGCTGCGTCGATGACGACGATGCGCTTGAGGCAGAAGAGCGACTTGAGGATGGGCCGCCAGCGGGCCACCTCCTCCGCGCCCTCGAGCACCACCACCGTGGCCGCGCTGTGCTGCGCGACGTAGCCTACTTGCTCCGTGCTCAGCGTTTGATAGGCGGTACAGGGGATGGCGCCCAGGTGGGCCGCGGCGTAGTCGATGAGCCAGTGCTCGGGCCGGCTCGACATCATGATCATCATCCGCTCGCCGCGCTGGAGCCCGAGCGCGCCCAGGCCCCGGCTCAGCGCCGCGGTGCGGGCGCGAATCTGGGCCCAGGTGAGCGTGGTGTCACCGGCGGTGAGCGCCGGCTCGTCCGCGAGCTCGTCCGCGTTGCGCTTGAGCAAGAGCGGCAGGGTGAGCTTGTTCGCCAGGGATTGGCACTGCGCCTCCAGGTCTGCGAGCGACGTACCCATGGACTCCTCCTGCGTCTGGTTTCGCGGCGACTGCGGATGCGGCGTGTGGGGTGCTCCTCAGGGGTCGACGTAGAGGTCGAGGATGACGTCGTCGCCGCCCCCGTAGCGGCTGAAGTCGGTGACGCCCTCGGCGCGCAGCACGTCCTCGTCGATGAAGGTGTGGCCGGTGCAGTCGCGCGGCTTGCGCTGGAGGATGGCCACCGCCGCGTCCGCCATGATGTCGGGCGTGCGCGCGCGCTGCATGGAGTCATCCCCGCCGAGCAGGTTCTTCACCGCCGCGGTGGCGATGAGCGTGCGCGGCCACAGCGCGTTGGCGGCGATGCCCGCCTCGGCGAACTCCGCGGCCCAGCCCAGCGTCAAGAGCGTCATCCCATACTTCGCCACCGTGTACGCCGGGTGCTTGCCCAGCCAGTGCGGCGCCAGGTTGACGGGCGGCGACAGCGACAGGATGTGCGCGTGCGCGGAGCGCTTGAGGTGCGGCAGCGCGGCGCGCGTGAGCAGGAAGGTGCCGCGCACCTGGATCTGTTGCATCAGGTCGAACCGCTTGAGGGGCAGCTCGTCTGTCTTCAGCGGCGCCAGCGCGCTGGCGTTGTTCACGCAGAAGTCGATGCCGCCGAAGCGCTTGACGGCCTGGTCCACCGCGCGCTGGACGTCCGCCTCCTCGCGCACGTCGCCCACCACCGCGAGCGCCTGGCCTCCGGCGGCCTCGATGTCCGCGGCCGCCGTGTGGACGGTGCCCGGGAGCCTGGGGTCGGGCGTGTCCGTCTTGGCCAGGAGCACCACGTTGGCGCCCAGCCTCCCCGCGGCGACGCCAATGGCGAGGCCGATTCCGCGGCTTCCTCCGGACATCAACATCGTGCGTCCCGACAGAGGCTTCTGGCTCATCAGGGCTCCTTGTCGCTCGGGCCCTCGGACGGAGCGGGCGTGGCTTCCGGCTCCGCGCGGGGCGGCAAGTTCTTCAGTTGGGGGATGACGTCGCGAACGAGCGTGATGAGCGATTCGCTCAGGAGCAGGTGCGCCTCCTCGCGCGTGAGCGTCCCGCCGCGAATCCACTCGCGGATGGTGGCCTTCACCATGCCGGAGTAGGAGCGCATCATCGCGCGGTGGCGCGCGTCGCTGCCCACCTCCACCTTGAGGCCCAGGAACTCGAGCGTCTTCGCCGCCGCCACGTCGTCCGCGGCGGAGATGATGCGCTCGACCTCCGGGTCCGCGCCGATGCCGCCCACCGCGGTGACGGCCACGTACGTCTTGCCGTGGGTGGCCACCGTGTCCAGGTACCACCGGACGCTGCGCTCCACGCGCTCGCGCAGCGTGCCCGTGTTGCTGACCTTCTCCTCCAGGCCGGGCATCAGGAGCATGCGCTTGACGACCTTGAGGTACAGGTCGCGCTTCTGCCCGAAGTAGTGGTTGAGCAGGCCGCGGGCGACACCCGCTTCCTTGGCGATGTCCGTGGTGGAGACGTCCGCGTAGGGACGCTCACCGAACAGCCGGGTGGCGACCTCGAGGATCTGCTCGCGGCGCTCGTCCGGCTCCAGGCGCTTCCAGCGGGGGGCGGGGGAGGGGCTCATGACTTGCGCTCTCCCCACGGCAGGAAGCCCGGCAGGTCCTGCTCCACCGTGCGCGTGAAGGTGGGGGGCCGCTTCTGCAGGAACGCCATCACGCCCTCCAAGGCGTCGGGGTTCTGTCCCAGGCTCGCGATGAGCTGGCTGTCCAGGGAGAAGGCCTGCTCCGGGGTGGGCAGGGCGCTCATTCGGTAGAGGGACTGACGGATGACGGCCACGGACACGGGCGCGGTGGTCTCCACCAGCTCGCGCGCCAGCGCCTGCGCGGCGCCGAGGACCTCGTCGGATTCATGGAGCGAGCGCACCAGCCCCGCGCCGAGCGCCTCGTCCGCGGGGACGAGCCGGCCGCTCACCATCCAGTCGAGCGCGCGGCCCATGCCCACCAGTCGGGGCAGGAACCAGCTGGAGCCGCCCTCCGGGTAGATGCCCCGGCGGCTGAAGACGAAGCCGAAGCGGCTGTCCTTGGCCGCCAGCCGGAAGTCCGCGGGCAGGAGCATCGTCGAGCCCACGCCCACCGCGGCGCCCCGCACGGCGGCGATGACGGGCTTGCGCAGGGAGAACAGGCGGCGGGTCACCCGCGTCGCGGGCTCCACCCAGCCCGGCTCGGGCAGGCCGCCGTTGGCGACCTCGAAGGACAGGCCGCTCAGGTCCGCGCCCACACAGAAGTCCTTGCCGGCCCCAGTGAGGATGACCACGCGCACGTCCTCGTTGGCGTCCGCCTGGGTCAGCGCGTCCGCCAGCTCGTCCGCCATGGTGATGGTGAAGCCGTTTCGCGCCTCGGGACGGTTCAGCTCGAGAGTGGCAACCCGGTCCGAGACCGAGGTCCGGATGTGTTGGTAGCTCATGGTGGGGGCCTCATCACTTCGATGACAGGGATATTGGAGGCTTGTTGGCGGGGTGTCAACAGTGTCTGCGCGGCCGGATTCCGAAAGAGTGACGACGTGTTGCGTCATCCCGGAGTGACTGTTCTGGGTGGGTGGGATG
>NZ_SRLW01000015.1:0-59205 GCF_006518215.1 Myxococcus sp. AB025B | reverse complement strand
GCGCAGGTCCTCCACCATCGGCGTGGGCCCCAGCACCGCCCCCGTCAGCGACATCACCTCCCGCTCGCGCACCGAAGGAGCCTGAGGCTCGGCCTCCACCCGCTGCGACGACACGAGGACCAGCGACACCAACGCCGCGCTCCAGGGCTTCTGACGTGAGGACATGACGCGCAGCATTCACAACCTCCCGCGTCTGCTTCAAGCCGCAAGGCGCCACGGACCTCGCGGTACATCCGACTACAATCGTTGCTGTGTTTTATCTGCGTCCGCTTGAGTTCCACGCGAGGGGATGGCACACGGGCGGCCCATCCCAGGGCGGCGACACCAGCCGTGGCGCCGTCCTCACCCCGTGGAGGCCCAGACGATGCGTGGGAATCTGAAGCAAGCCATTCTGTGGACGTTGCCGGCGGCCCTGTTGAGCGCGTGTGGTGGAGCGCCCCAGGCGCCCGCCTCCGACGACGCGCCGCTGGAGCAGGGCCAGGCGGGGCTCGTGTCCGCGCCGCCGACACCGCCCA
Organism: Myxococcus sp. AB025B; assembly: GCF_006518215.1. Taxonomy (NCBI): domain Bacteria; kingdom Pseudomonadati; phylum Myxococcota; class Myxococcia; order Myxococcales; family Myxococcaceae; genus Myxococcus; species Myxococcus sp. AB025B. The sequence continues at coordinate 58,690 of NZ_SRLW01000015.1, read as the reverse complement.
GCGGGAACATCGCGGACAGCGTCGTGGACCAGGGTGTGCTGCCCGTGGGCGGCGCGGTGGCCGGCTACCCGGGCTCTCAGCCCGGCTACTTCGGCTACACCGTCCAGGCGAACGCGGGCGCGCAGCTCCGGCTCGAAGTCACGCACCTGGGCAGCTCCATGTACCTGGACACCGGCCTGTTCCTCTACGGCCCCAAGGACGCCAACGGGAGCTTCGGGGTGACGCCGCTCGCGCAGGACGACGACTCGGGCTACGGCACGCTCAGCAAGGTGGAGCTGGTGACGGTGCCGAAGACGGGCGAGTACCTGGCGGTGGTCGGCTTCGTGAACGCCGCGAACAAGCAGTTCCGCCTCGCGGCCTCGTGTGTCGGCGGCACCTGCCTCGTCAACCCGCCGGCGCCGCCCGCGGGCCTCACGCTGAGCTGGCTCGAGCAGCCCATCACCGAGCGCCTCCAGTCCGTGGTCGACCAGGGCAATGCCTGGTTCGAGAACGAGACGGGCTCCCTGCGCCGGCTCGACTACTACTGGACCTTCACCGGGCAGGCCACGCTGGACCAGGCCGTCCAGGCGGTGCTCGCCCAGGGTCGCTACCAGGTCTACCGCAGCGACCCCGCGCCGGCGGTGCTCTCCCTGTCGGAGACGAGCAGCTCCATGTGGTTCCAGTTCCGCCCGCTGCTGCCCGTCATCCTGGAGACGTACGGCAACGGGACGGAGACGGTGCAGGTGAAGCGCTACTTCCGCGAGTACTCCACCGGCCCCAACGGAGACACCCACCGCATCCTCTACATCATGCTCTTCCCCCAGTCGTACAAGGTCATCGTCTTCGAGCAGACGTGGCACGAGCTCTGACGCACGCCTGAGGGCAGACGGCCCGGCGGGCGCAAGTCCCCCGCCCCCCGGTGCCATGCGTCCTCCACTGTCACCCGACGACCGCGGGCTCGCCTCCTGGGGGGCCCGCAGCTCCCCGGTGACGGGGAGGATGTACAGACTCGCGGTGGGTGGGGTGTGCCCGGAAGCGCGCACGGGCACGGCCCACCCACCACTCATCCTGGGTGGAGCCGGCTGGGGGAACACCGTGTGCGGGGACCAGGCGCCAGCGTGACGGACGAGGAGGCCATCGAGGGTATCTCCCCGGAGCAGTCCCGCTTCTTCCTCGAAACGATGGTCGCGGGGGCGCCCGTGGGCCTGGCCTTCGTCGACCTGGAGCTGCGCTACATCCACATCAACGAGGCGCTCGCGGAGATGAACGGCCTGCCGCGCCACGCGCACCTGGGCCGCAAGGTCCGCGACGTGGTGCCGGACCTGTGGCCCGTCATCGAGCCGCACTACCGACAGGTGCTGGAGCACGGGCAGCCGGTGCGCAACCTGGAGATTGTCGGCGCCACGGCCAAGGCGCTCGGCGTCCCCCGCAGCTTCGTCGTCAACTACTTCCCCGTGCGAGACGCGGGGGGCGCGATGCAGGGCGTGGGCATCACCGTCGTGGAGACGACGGAGCACAAGCTCGCGCAGCAGGCCAACCGGCTGAATCAGGAGCGCTTCCGCTCGCTCGTGGAAGCCACGGCCCAGCCGGTGTGGACCACGGATGCGCAGGGGGAGCTGACCGAGGCGGCTCCCCGCTGGATGGCCTTCACCGGACAGTCGCGGGGTGCCCACCTGGGGCTCGGCTGGCTCGACGCCATCCACCCCGGGGACCGCGGGCGCTTCGTGGCGGAGTGGCGCTCCGCCTTGAAGACAAGCGAGCCGTACCGCGGGGAGGTGCGCCTGCAGCACCGCGACGGGACGTGGCGGGACGTCATCCTCCGGGGCGTGCCGGTGTTCGACGACGACGGCCTGGTGCGCGAGTGGATGTCCACGGCCGAGGACGTCAGCGAGCGCAAGCAGGCGGAGCAGGAGCTGCGGCAGACGACTCGCGCGCTCGAGGCGAGTGACGAGCGCTACCGGACCTTCCTGGCCCAGAGCACGGAGGGCATCTGGCGCATGGAGTTCGACGCGCCGCTGGACACGCGCCAGCCGGAGGACGCGCTGGTCGACGCCATCATCCGCACGGGCCACATCGCGGAGAGCAACGAGGTGATGGCGCGGATGAGCGGCTTCGACTCCGCTCGCGAGCTGGAGGGCGTGTCGCTGCGCGAGCTCATCCAGCGCGCGGGGGGCTCGGCCGACGCCATCCGCGCCTTCGTCCAGAAGGGCTTCCGGGTGCAGGACCTGGAGACGCGCCAGCGGGACAGGAAGGGCCTGGAGCGGGTGCGGCTGTCCAACTTCGTGGGCGTGGTGGAGGACGGCTGGCTCGTGCGGGTGTGGGGGACGCAGCGGGACGTGACGGAGCAGGCCCAGGCGCAGCGGGCGCTGGAGCAAAGCCGGATGCAGGCGCGCCAGCGGGAGCACCAGCTGCGCACCATCACCGACGCGCTGCCCGCACTGGTGGCCTACCTGGACCCGGAGGAGCGCTACCTGTTCTGCAACCGCGCCTTCGAGACCTGGTTCGGCGTGAAGCCCAGCAGCGTGGTGGGCAGGACGCTGCGCGAGGTGGGCGGGGAGCTGCTCTATCCCGTCTTCAAGGCCTGGGTGCGCCGCGCCTTGTCGGGAGAGCACGTGGCCCACGAGACGGCGCTCAGCCTGCGCGACGGCCGGCAGATCCATGTCCAGGCCACCTTCGTGCCCAGCGAGGACGCGCGCGGCCGCATCCAGGGCTGCGTGGTGCTCATCCACGACATCACGGACCGCAAGCGCACGGAGGCCGAGGTGGAGACCCAGCGCGCGCGGCTCTACGACGTGTTGATGAACGCGCCCGCGTCCATCGCCATCCTCTCCGGGCCGGAGCAGACCTTCACGCTGGTCAACCCGAACTTCCAGCGGCAGTCACAGAACGCGGAGCTGGTGGGCACGTCCCTGAGGGACCTCGCGCGGGAGAGCGAGCAGGGACAGGCGTACTCGCTGGCCATCGACGAGGTCTTCGCGTCGGGGCGCCCGATGAAGCTCACGGAGATGCCGCAGCTGTTGAACCTGAACGACAAGGGGCTGGAGCAGCACTACTTCAACATCGTCTACCAGCCGCTGCGGGACGCGCGGGGCGAGGTGGACTCGGTGCTGTCGTTCTCGCTGGACGTGACGGACCAGGTCCGGGCGCGCTATCAGGCCGAGGAGCTGGCCGCGCACCAGGCGAGCCAGCAGAAGTGGCTGGAGTCGCTGCTGCACCTGACGCCGATTGCCCTGCTCATGATGGAGCCGGGTACGGGGAAGGTGCTCTTCGCCAACCAGGCGGCCCATCAGCTCGCGGGCGGAGAGCTCGCGCTCGGCGTGCCGGTGGAGCACTACGGCACCGTCTACAACGTCATCGACGAGCACGACGCCACGCTGCCCAACGAGCGCATGCCGGGAGCACGCGCGGCGCGGGGTGAGACGCTGCGACGGGAGCCCATGCGCTGGCGGGTCGCCTCAGGACAGGTGCGCGACATCCTGGTGGACTCCGAGCTGTTGCCCGCGATGCACGGCCATCCGGCGACGGTGGTGCTGGCGCTCCAGGACGTGACGCGGCTGAAGGACACGGAGGTGCGGCTCCAGGAGGCGGTGCGCCTGCGCGACGAGTTCCTCACGGTGGCCTCGCACGAGCTCAAGACGCCGCTGACGCCGCTTCAAATCAAGCTCCAGGGGCTCGCGCGCGAGGCTGGCTCCTCCACGTCCGAGGAGCACCTGCGGCAGAGCGTGATGCGGGCGGCGGAGAGCACGTCGCTGCAGGTGCGCAAGCTGGCCGCGCTCATCAATGATTTGCTGGACGTGACGCAGCTCGCGGGCTCGCCCTTGCCGTTGGAGCTGGGGCGGGTGGACCTGTCCGCGGTGGCGCGCGAGGTGGCGGAGCAGCTCCGGGCGCAGGCGGCGCAGGCGGACAGCGTGCTCGAGGTCGAGGCGCCGGTGGCGGTGGTGGGACGGTGGGATGCGCGCAGATTGGAGCAGGTGGTGCGGGGGCTGGTGTCCAACGCCATCAAGTACGGGCCGGGAAGGCCCGTGCGCATCCGGGTGGAGGAGCGCGCGGGGCGGGGACGAATCCTGGTGAGCGACGAGGGCATCGGCATCGCGTCCGAGGACCTGGAGCGCATCTTCGAGAAGTTCGGCCGCGCCGTCCCCGCGCGCAACTACGGGGGACTGGGGTTGGGCCTCTTCATCAGCCGCCGGATTGTAGAGGCACACCAGGGCACCATCCGCGCGGAGAGCCGGCGGGGCCACGGCGCCACGCTCATCGTCGAGCTGCCGCTCACCGGGCCCGAGCCCACCTCGCCGCCGTCGATTCACTGAACGGCGCGAGCCTTGCGCTTCAACGACAGTTGAGCCGGGGGCCTGCGGGGGTCTGCCGACAGCCGCAGATGCCCAACTGGCCCGTCGACTGCCACACACACTCCAGCACGTTGAGACGACAGGACAATCCCTGAACCTCCTCGCACGCGGGCAGCGGGTCCAGGGAACTCGACGACGCCTCGGTCTCGTCGGCCGGCTCCATGCCACCGCCACACCCCGCGAGCATCGACACAGCCAGCAAGCCACGAATGACAAACGCCTTCATGCCACCTCCAGGGACCGCGCATCCGCCAACCCCCCAAGCCTATCCCGCGCGTTCGAACCCCTGACGAGCAATCTGGACGCCCCACCCCAACCATCGACTACCTGACACTTCACCAGGAGGTGTCTGCCTTCACCCGCCACCACGAACCACACCGAGGGTTTCACGCGAATCGGAGAAAGCATGCGAGGACTTCTCGGAGGACTGTCGCTGCTCGTCACCCTGACGCTGCTCGGCTGTGGAGGGGAGGATTTGAGGCACTCCCTCACCTGAGTCAGCTACGACCGAAGGCTTCGCGGAACACGGCGTGCTCGCGGCCCGTTTCCCTGCCCGAGCGCCAGTGTCGTCGTCCGCGGCGACCAAGTGGACGAATGCTGTTCACCTCGCGAGGTGAGGGGGGCCCTCGGGACGGCGGCCGATTTCCTACCAAGACAGCTCAGCCTTGGCCTTCAACATCTTCATGAATCTCGAGAACTCTGTCGCTGAAGCAAACTGCAGCTTGTTGCAAGAGACCTCCGCGCCGCTTTCAAGAATCTCATTCCATTCGGCTTTGCCGGTAAGCGAGGGCAGCACGTCAACAACGGCTCGAACGCCGCGAAACTCAATATCAGCATCTATCTTGCTTCGTCGAACGTGAAGCCGACCAATACTGGCTGCCTTTCGTCTGGCTGCGGCCGCGTTCACCGCCTTGATGAGGACGATATTCTCCCAGACATCCACGGCCGCCCGTCTGGCACGCGCCTTCGGGACGATCACCAAGACGATGTGGGCCGAAAACCACTTCTCTCGCGCACGCTTAGCCACGGTGGCCACGACAGGACTCCTTACATGCCCCGGCCAGTACCGCCATGACTCCCATCAACAGCGTCATTCGGTTCGTCACAGCGTCTCCAAGGCAAGACCTCAGGTGGAACTTCACCAACGTCGTCCACATGAGCGGCGTGGAGCGACCGTGTCGGAGGGGGCCCACGTCTCTGTCCGAGCGCCACCGTCTTCACACGCAAGAGCCTACCAGGCGCCTGCTGAGCCACTCACTCCATGAGGAAATCCTTCAGCCCGCTGACGTAAGCCGCCTGGAGTCAGACGGGAACCGTCCGAACGATGGGCAGATCCCTCACGCGCGTGCCCGTGAGGGCGAAGAGCGCATTGGCGATGGCGGGGGCCACCGGCGGCACGCCCGGCTCGCCCACGCCACCCGGGGGCGCGTCGCTCTGGATGATGTCCACGTGGATGGCCCGGGGCGCCTCGGCCATGCGCACCAGCTTGTAGTCGCGGAAGTTCGACTGCTCCGTCGCGCCGCCCTTCATCGTGATGGCGCCGTAGAACGCCAGGCTCATGCCGAAGATGACGGAGCCCTCCATCTGCGAGCGGACGCGGTCCGGGTTCACCACCAGCCCCGCGTCCACCGCCACCCACGCCTCGTCCACGCGCGCCCGTCCCGCCGCGTCCTTCTTCATCGACACCACCACGCCCACGTAGCTCAGGAAGCTGCGGTGCGCGGCGAGCCCCAGCGTGCGGCCGTTCTTCTCCCGCTCGCTCCAGCCCGACATCGCCGTGACGCGCTCGATGACCCCGCGCAGCCGCGCCGCGTTCACCGGATGAGCCTCCACCGGCGCGCCGTAGTTCGGCAGCGCGCTGACGCCCAGCTCCGCCACGGACACGAGCCGCGGAGGCCCAATCACCTCCAGCAGGTTCTCCCGCGGGTCCATCCCCCGCGCATGCGCCAGCTCGTCCATGAACGAGCCCACCGCGAAGCCGTGGAAGATGTTGTTCACCGAGCGCAGCCAGCCGATGCGCACCTTCGCCAGCGCCTCGCCCATCTCCGCTCGCACGTTCGGAATCGCCAGCGCCAGGTCCAGCACGCCCTGGTTCAAGTCCCTCGCCACCGGCCCCGTCACGTCCTCGGAGAACGTGGAGCGGATGGCCGGGAAGGACGTGCGATGCAGCCACGCCGTGGGCTTGCCCGCCGCGTCCAATCCACAGCTCAGCCGCTGCGCGCTGGCCGAGTGGTAGTAGTCATGGCGGATGTCGTCCTCGCGCGTCCACTGCACGCGCACCGGCACGCCCGCCATCTTCGCCAGGTGCACCGCCTCCGCGACGAAGTCCGCCTTCGACTTGCGCCCGAAGCCACCGCCCAGCAGCGTGACGTTCACCGTCACCTTGTCCTCGGGAAGCCCCGACGCCTGCGCCGCCTCGGTGCGCGCCGCCTGCGGATGCTGCGAAGGCGCCCACACCTCACAGACCCCATTCGCCACCCGCGCCAGCGCCACCGGCGGCTCCATGGGCGCGTGCGACAGGTGCGGCGCGTAGTACTCCGCCTCCACCACCCGCGCGGCGCTCGCGAGCGCCTTGTCCACGTCCCCCACCGTGCGCGCAGGCTTGCCCGGCACCCGCACCGACTCCAGCAGCGCCTCGCGATACTTCACCGAGTCATATTCGGCGTTGGGACCGTCCTCCCAGGTGATGTCCAGCGCCGCGCGGCCCCGCATCGCCGCCCACGTGTTCTCCGCCAGCACCGCCACCCCGCCCCAGCCCTGGAAGACATAGGGCCGCTTGGGCACGGGCAGCTCCAGCACCTGCTTCACGCCCGGAATCGCGAGCGCCTTCGCCGCGTCGAAGCGCACCACCTTCCCACCGACGACGGGAGGCCGCGCCACCACCGCGATGAGCATGCCCGGCAGCTTCACGTCCGCGCCGAAGACGGCCGTGCCCGTGACATAGGCCGGCCCATCCAACAGCGGCAGCTCCTTGCCCACGTAGCGCAGCTCCGACGAGGGCCGCAGCGCCACCGACTCCGCCTTGGGCACCGGCAGCTTCGCCGCGTCCGCCACCAGCTCCCCGAAGCCCAGCGAGCGGGAGCTCCGCTTGTGGAACACCGCGTGCTCCCTCGCCTCGCAGTCCGAGGCCGGCACCTTCCAGCGACGCGCCGCCGCGGCCACCAGCATCTCCCGCGCCGTGGCGCCCGTGCGGCGCAGCGACTGGTACACGCCCCGGATGCTGCTGGAGCCATCCGTGTTCTGGTCGCCGTACACGGCGTCACCCACGGCCTGCACCACCTTCACCCGCGCCATGTCCGCGCCCAGCTCGTCCGCCACCACCACCGGCATCGAGCTGCGGATGCCCTGCCCCATCTCCGAGCGGTGGCAGACGATGGTGACCTGCCCATCCGAGGCGATGTGCACGAAGACGTTGGGCTTGAGCTCCGCGGGCTTGCCCTTCGCGCCCGGGGCCGCGCCCGCCAGCGTCACGGTGGGCACCACGCCCAGCGCCAGCCCTCCCACCGAGAGGTTGAGCCCTTCGAGGAAGGAGCGCCGGGAAATCAACTCAGGCTGTTGGCTCATCGCGTCCTCGTCACTTCGCGTCGGGCGTGCCCGCGGCCTTCTTCACGGCCGCGCGGATGCGCGTGTACGTCCCACAGCGGCAGAGGTTGCCCGCGAGCGACTGGTCGATGTCCTGGTCCGTCGGCCGCGGCTTCTTCACCAGCAGCGCCGCCGCGCACATCAGCTGTCCCGACTGGCAGAACCCGCACTGCGGCACGCCCAGCTCCACCCACGCGCGCTGGAGCGGATGGCTGCCGTCCGGCGACAAACCCTCGATGGTGGTGACGCTGCGTCCGTCCGCGCGGCGGATGGGCGTCACGCACGCGCGCACCACCTGCCCGTCCAGGTGCACGCTGCACGCGCCGCACAGCGCCTCGCCGCAGCCGTACTTCGTCCCGGTCAGCCCGAGCACGTCGCGCAGCGCCCACAACAGCGGCATCTCCGGGTCCACGTCCAGCACCTGGTCCACGCCGTTGACCTTCACGCGAATGCTCATGGCCGCGCCTCCTCGCTGGGGCACTCCGCGCCCGTCTCCACCCACGCGCCCACCAGCGCGCCGAACTGTTCCTGGGTGCCCGGCGCGGGCTCCCGCCCGGAGCCCGGCGTCCAACCCCACGCCACCAGCTCGTCATGCGCGTTGTGCTCGACGATTTGCGCCAACGTCTTGCCTCCGTTCCTCGCGGGGTCCTTGAGCTGCTCGCACACCTGCCGGGGGCTCTTGCCCACCCAGGCCATGGACAGCGGCGCCAGGTGCCAGTTCGGCGCCCCCGGCACGCGCGTCAGCGCCTGGTTGCGGTCCTGGTGACAGCCCGCGCACTCCATGCCCACGACGCCGAAGCCCTCGGGGCCTCGCGTCACGGGCGGGTCATGCGGCTTGAAGCCCATCTCCTGGAAGGGGCTGTCCCCATCCGGATGGCAGTTCGCGCAGCGCGGATGCAGGAGCACGCGACTGGCTTCGAGGAACAGCGCCCGGGAGCGCTGCTTCGGGTCCTCGATGCGCTGGAACATGTCCAGGGAGCGCAGCTCGCGGGCGTCGACCCGCGGAAGCGGCTCCCACTGCGCAGCCTCGGTATCGGGCTGACGCCGACATCCTCCGGCGCCCGCGAGGAAGAACACGGAGGCCATGACCGGAAGGGCGAGCTTCATCGCGACAAGGTTCTGGCATGTCGCCCCCCTGCTCAAGCCGAATGTTCCACGGACTCCCGCCACTGAACGTGGAGGTGGGAGTCACACGCCCCTTTCCCGCTTCACCGTGTGGCGGGGTCGCGAGGTCGACGCGTCTTGCCCACAGGGCGTCGCGCGCGCCGTGCTGGAGGCGTGGGAGGCGCCTCGCCAGGCCCCTTCCGGGTCCGCTCCGACAGCACGGCCCTCGGCGCTCGCTTGAGGCTCGGCGCCCGGGGCACCGAGGGAGCCACCACGAACATCATCCAGAGGAAGTCATACATGGGCGAGGACCTCAGAAACCTCGAAACAGGGGACGACCCTGGGACAACCCGGCCCACGGGATGGCGCACGCGACCAGCCCCATCGCGACGAGCAGCCCCAGGGCCCAGGCACGGTGCCGCGTCACCGGCACTTCCGCGCGCTGGCTCAACGCGGACCCCATGTGCGCGGCGACCAACGCCAGCAGCATCAGGGTCGGGTGTTCGATGCCGAAGAAGCGCAGCGTCGGGTGGGACAGGCTCTCGCGCAGACCGCCTTGCAGCGAGAAGGGCGTGAACGGGCTCAGGCCCGAATAGAGCACCATTCCCAACAGCATCTGCGTGTCGAAGGCGGACACGCAGAACACCTGGAGCCGCCGGTCCCCGGGCGTCCACGCGCGCCCCCCGCGCCAGCCCCACAGCGCCCTGCCCAGCGCGAGCACGCCCAGCAGCACCACCGCCCAGCGCACCCACGAATGAAGCAAGAGCACCACCGGGTACGCGCTCACGCTCACCTCTCCGCCATGGCGGGCATGGACTCAATCCAGCGCTGGAGCAGCCCGAGCCCCTGCTCGTCCACCACATGGGTGCCGATGGGAGGCATCTGGACGGGAAGTCCGCGAGCGCTCATGCGGTGGAACAAGGTGCTGCGCTTCACGTCCCCCGGCGCGATGCGAGGCACGGCGTCTCCGAACAGGCCCGTGGTGCGGAAGATGGAGCGCACGCCCACCGCCGTCTTCCACGCATCCGTCAGGTGCACCGAGCCCAGCTCCGCGGCCTCCAGGCGCAACAGCAGCCCGCCACCTCCGCCCAGCGCCAGCGGGTTGGTGTTGTGACAGGACACGCCGCAGTTCATGTGCAGGTAGCCCAGCGCCGCGCGGTCCACCTCGCTCCCCGGGATTCGCGGCGGAGGCTCGGGGGGATGGGTGAGCAGGCCCTCCTCCACCAGCTTCGCCAGCGTCAGTCCCCGCGCCGCCTCGTGCCCGAGCGCCACGGCCTCGAAGCCGAGCACCTCGTCCTCGCGCCCGCCATGGCACGTCAGGCAGTCCACCTGGCTCGGGATTTCATGGCCCGGGGTCCCCGGCACGTTCTTCTCGCCGTCGGTGAGCTCGGTGGCCTGCTGGCCATCGTCGCTCCACCGGTACGTCGTCCGCAGCCACTTGCCCTCGGGCTTCTTCCACAAGAGCCGCGTCTCGATGGGCTTCCCCTTCCAGCGGAACTCCTTCCAGAGCTTCGTGCCGGGAGGAAAGCGCCACTCGTCCGGGCGCGACGTGTCGATGCGGGTGCCAGGCGGCAGTTGGATGAAGCGCGACTTCTCCAGGCCGTCGCTCCAGAGCTGGAGCCCAGGCTCGAAGGCGCGAATCCCGGCGGCCACCGCGCGCCTCTCCCAGCCCTTGCCACCCTCGCCGTACAGGCCCGTGCAGGCCAGGTGCTGCAGCCCTCCGCCCTCGCAGACGATGCCGCCGTCCACCGCCTTCCAGCCGGCGCTCCCGCGTGAGGAGCGACGCTCACACCCTGGAGCGAGGAGGACGAGGACGACGAGGCAGACGATTCGCACGCCGCCACACTAACGAAGGGCGCGGGCCGCATCGTGCGTCTTGGTGACGCACCCCGCGTCGCCCGCCGGCTGCCGCACAGGGTGCGTGGACAGCACCAACGAAGGGGCCGGCCGCGTCGCCCCGCCTCACTGCCGCACGGGGTGCTTGGACAGCTTGCGCTGGAGGCTGCGGCGTTGGATGCGCAGCAGGCGGGCGGCCTGGGAGATGTTCCCGCCACAGTCCGCGAGCACCCGCTGGATGTGCTCCCACTCCGCGCGCGCCAGCGAGGGCACCTGGTGTTCCAGGGCAGCGGCCTCTCCGGCGGGCAGCGTGGCGCCCGCGAAGGCCAGCAGGATGTCGTCCACGTCCACGGGCTTGGAGAGGTAGTGCGTGGCCCCACGGCGCACGGCCTCCACCGCCGTGGCGATGCTCCCGTAGCCGGTGAGGACCACCATCGTCGTGCGCGCATCCAGCGCCTTGAGCTCGCGCACCAGGTCGAGCCCCGAGCCATCCGGCAGCTTCAGGTCGATGACGGCATAGCCGGGACGCACCGACGGCGCCAGCTCGAGCGCCTCCTTCGCGCTGCCCACGCCGTGCGCGGTGAAGCCCTTGCGCCCGAAGGCGCGCACCAGTCGCTCGCGATAGGGCTCGTCGTCGTCGATGACGAGCACCACCGCGGAGGTCTCAGGCCGCTGCATGGACAGGCTCCCTCCGGCACGGCAGCACGAGCGTGGCGCGTGTGCCCCGCCCCTCTTCCGTGTCCAGCTCCAGTCGTCCGCCGCACAGCTCCGCGAACGTCTGCCCCAGGAACAGCCCCAGCCCCATGCCCTGCCCCGCCGGCTTGGTGGTGAAGAACGGCTCGCCCACGCGCTCCAGCACCTCGCGGGGGATGCCCGTGCCCAGGTCCTCCACCACGAAGGCGGTGCCCTCCGCGTCGCCGTGCACGCTCAACGTGACGGGCGCCTGCGACGCCTCGCTCGCGTGCAGCGCGTTGCGCACCAGGTTGGCCAGCACCTGCACCAGCCCGCGCGTGGGGAAGAAGAGCGACACGTCGGGCCCTTGCGTGAAGCGCAGCCGCGAGAGCTCCCCGGCCGAAAGCTGCTCGCGCAGCAGCCCGAGCACCGCGCCCGTCGTGGTGCGCTCGGGCACCTCGCCGTAGGTCTGCCCCGCGCGCGCGCTCATGCGCTCCAGGATGTCCCGGCAGCGCTCCACCTGGTCGCGGATGAGCCTGGCGTCCTCGAGCGCCTCGTTCGGCTCCTCCTGGATGAGCGCCTCCAGCTCGTTCGCCGCGATGGCGATGGTGCCCAACGGGGAGCCCAGCTCGTGCGCGGCGCCCGCCGCCAGGGTGCTCAGCGAGGCCAGCTTCTCCGCCCGCGCCGCGAGCAACTGGGCGCGCACCAGCGCCTCCTGTCTGTCCCGGAGCGCCGCCGACACCCGCGCCACCATCAGCGCGATGAGCATCACCGTCAGCGCGAAGGCGACCCACAGCCCCAGCACATGGCGAGAGTGCGGCGGCATGGGGCTGGCCACATGCGCCACCTCGACCAGCGGCACGTGCCATTGCATCAGCACCATGGGCCCCAGCACGGACAGCATGCACAGGCAGACAATCCAGCGCCGCCCCAGCACGAGCGCCGCCAGCGACACGTGCACCAGGTACAGCATGGCGAACGGGTTGTCCGGCCCCCCGGAGAGCGCGAGCATCGCCGTCAGCAGCATCGTGTCGAACGCGAGCACGCCGCCCAGGTGGTGCGTCTTCACCACCGGCCCCCGGCGCAGCCACAGCGTCAGGAGCAGGTTGGACACGCCCGTCGTCGCCACCAGCGCGAGCAGCGGCACCACCGGCAGGTCGAGCATCAGCACCCGCACGGCCACGATGATGGTGAGCCCCGTGCCCGCCACCGCGTGCCAGCGCAGGCGCGCGAGCCACCGCAGCGCAATCGCGCTGGACGACAGCAGGTCCACCATGTCCTGCGCGGAGCGGTGGAACGCGGAGCGAGGCGGAGGTTGTCTCGACGCCGGCGAGCCACGCGGGGCCGCCTGCGAGTCGGAGGGCGGGCGGAACACGCCTCCTTGTAACCCGTAAGCCCCCCGTCCGCGAGCGCGTCAAGTTGACGCAGGGGCACCGGGCCAGGGAGGAGGAACACGACGCCCCGCTTCCCTGGCCGGTGCGGGGCTTCGGTTAGATGTAGCCCATCAGCTCACCACGGTCCAAGGCCTCGCCCTTCGACGTGTACGAGGAGTACCAGGACGTGTTCTTGGTGCCGTACTGGTCCTTCTGGAAGTGGGAGTGGGGACCGGTGGCGTTGCCCGTGCCGCCCAGGTTGCCGACCTGGCAGCGGTTGCACGTGCGGTCATACGAGTCACTGGTCTTGATCCAATGCCACTGACGGAAGGACCAACCGCTGCCGAGGTTGAGCTTCGCCTCGTTCTGGTTGCCGCTGCCGTTGCCGTTGCACACCACGCCCGAGGTGCGCACCGTCACGTTCCAGTAGACGGTGGCGGACACGCCCGTCTGGGCCCCCCAGTAGTTGCAGCGCGAGTTCGCCACGTCCACGGCGCCGTGGTACGTGCCGCTCGAGTAGTACGTGGTGGCCGTCACGGTGCTCGGATAGGGCGCCACGGCGGTGTACGCGAGCGCGGCCGTGGGAAGTGAGACCAGGGCCGCCAGCGCCATCAGGCGCGACTTGGAGCTACGCATCGTTGTTCCTTTCGGGCCGACTGTGCGGCCCCCAGAAGGACTGCTGCTCAGCGAGCCTGACGCAACCGCTGCTTCTCCCTCAGGAGCAGGCTCCACTCCTGAAGACCGGTACTCAACGCGCCAATCCAGGCGTCGACCTCCGCCACCAGCCGAGGGTCGACACTGCGCAGCGCCCGAAGCTCCGGCACCGCGCCCTGGAACCCCAGCCGCGCGAGGCTCTGGAGGATGGCCGTCCGCACCCCCACGTCCTGTTCGGCGCGATACAGCGCGCCGAGCGTCTGACGCGCGCGCGCCATCTCCGACGCGGGCACCCCACCCAGCGCCGTCGCCGCCGACGCGCGCACCTGCGCGTCATCGCTACCCAGCAGCGTGTGCAGCGCCCCGGCGGAGCCCGCGCCGATGGCCGCGGTGGAGATGTTGCCCAGGATTCTCGCCGTCACCTTCGCGTCATGGGACGCCGCGGCCGCCGCCACCGCCAGGTCCGACGACGGCCCGTGCATGCCCGCGTAGACGAACTGGTTGTCCTCGATGAGGTTCGTGGCGGCCTCCTCGCGGACCTGGGGCGAGGCGTCCCGCACCAGCCGCGAGTACATGTCCCCGGTGTGCTCCTCCGCGCTCGTGCGCCGCAGCGCGCGCGTGGCGGCCGCTCGCACCGCCGGGTCCGCGTCCCCGAGCGCGCGCTTCGCCACGAGCTGGAGCGTGCCCGGACTCTCGCCCCGGTCCGTCTTCGCCGCCAGGGCCGCCGCCAGGTGCTCCACCATGACGGGCTCCGTCTCGCGCTCGAAGGCCGCGCGCAGCTGCGCCTCGGGCAGCGTGACGGCGGACTCCTTCAACAGCTCGCGCAGGTAGCGCCGATACGCGGGCGACTTCGACTGGAGCCCTCGACGGATGGAGTCCATCAGCCCCTCCACCGAGCACGTCTCCGGCTGGAGCTCGGGGGGCGGCGCGGCCGGGGCCGGGAGGGACAGCAGGAGCGACGACAGGGCCAGCAGGCCAAGGGCCCGGAGAGCAGGCGAGGTGCGCGTCATGGAGAGCTCAGTCGTGATGGAGACAGCCGAGGGGGTCCTGGTCCGCCAGCGCGTTCCACACGCGCTCGAAGTCCACGACGCCGCTGGCGTAGATGCGCTCGAAGTCCTGGTACAGCGGCTGGAAGCGCGGGTCGATGAGCGCCATCTTCGCCATGACGGGCAGCGCCTCCTGTCCCGCGGCGCGCGCGGAGAAGCGGAACAACGCCCATCTCACGCACACGTCCTGCTCCGGCTCGAAGGCGCGCGTGAAGGTGTCCAGCACCTTCGTCCGGTCCTCGGACAGGGCCAGGTTGTGCGCCGCGGCGCCGCGCGCGTCGGGGCTGCCCTCGGTGGTGAGCACCTTCGCGTAGCCGTCCGTGGCGTGCGCATCCAGCACCGGCGCCGTCTCCATCGGCGTGGAGAGCGCCATGTAGCGCACGTGCTCGTCGAGCGACTGCGTGCCGATGGTCAACAGCGAGTCCAGGTAGGGCGCCGCGTTCGCCGTGCGCTCGTAGTCGTTTTTCATCACCCGGGCGATGGTCCGCGCCGCCGCCCACCCCGCCTCACCCGAGGCCGGGTCCTTGGCGAAGTCCGAGAGCTTCGACAGCGCGTCGGGGGAGAGCTGCTTCTGCGTGTCCAACGCGGACAACACCCCCGCGCGCCGCTCGGGCGACAGCTCCACGTCCAGCCCCAGCTCCAGGATGCGTCGGGACACCTCCGGCAGGTGCACCGCGTCCGAGTCCTTCAACGCCATCGCGAAGACCTTGAACTCCTTCGGCCCCGCCTCGCGCGTCCACTCCAACACCTCGCGCGCCTTGCTCGCGTCTCCGCCGATGAGCTCCGTCAGCCGCTCCTTGAGGTACATCCGGACCAGCGGGTCTCTCGACGCGAGCAGCGGCGCCGCCCACTCGCGGAACGTCTCCACGCTCACACCGTCGTTGAAGCGCTCCAGCTCCCGCCAGCAGGTGGTGGCGTCGTACCGGGGCGCCGCCTCGACGGCCTCCTCCTCTTGAGCCGCCACCAGGGCCCGCCCACCCGCGCGAGCACCCCGAAGCAGGGCACCCCCGTCAGGCGCGACGCCAACACCCGACACCGGATTCGAGGGCGCAAGACTTCCGCGCCAGAAGGTCACCACCCCCACGACCAACACCAGCAACAGCCCACCCACGAGCACGGCGACCACGCGATGGCGCGACAGCCGGCCCGAGGAGGTGGAGCGCGAAGACGATTCGGGACGCATGCCGCGCCGACCCTACTACGTGCTCCAACCACCCAGACCTTAAAATCTCAGAAATCAGATAATTACAGTATTCCTTCGAAGATACAATTCGCTCTGCCTTTCCACGACACGGCGGAACGGCTCATGGCGCAGAGGAAGTGAGCACGGAGGTGGTGGCCGTCATCAGGTTGCCGGAGGCGTCCTTCGCCAGCCCGTACAGCTTGATGGGTCCCTTCACCGCGGGGAGCTTCACGCGCCACGAGCCCGGAGTGGCCGCGGGCGTGGCGCGCAGGCGGATGACCTCCCCGCGCTCGAAGCGGGTGGCCGCGCCCCGGAAGTTGTACGCGAAGGAGATGTCCAGCGGCCGGCCCTGGGGGTCCTTCACCTCGAAGGCCACGTCCGCCCAGGTGCCCGAGGTCTCCTTCTTCACGCCCTGGACGACGAGCGCGCCCACCTCCGGCAGGGGCGTCTGCGGCTTCTGCCCGGTGTACGCCTCGCGCACGGCGTGCCACGCGGGCCGCGTCGACTTGCCCGACAGCATGCCGAGCCACAGGCTGGTGTGGTCGAACGTGGAGCTGAAGTTGAAGACGAAGAGCCCCAGGCAGTCACCGGTGCGCACGTGGGGCGCGAGCAGCGTGTTCCACGCGTCGACGATGACGGCGTACTTCTCCCGGTCATCGGGCTCGCGCGGGACGCCCCGCTCATCCTTGGGCGCATCCCACTCACCCTGCGCGCCGAACTCGGTGATGAGCCAGGGCTTGGTGGCGCCCTCCTCGCGCAGCGCCTCCGGCAGCGCCTGGAGCCCTCGTCCATAGACATTGAGGCCGTAGGCATCCAGCGACGGGACGAGCTTCTCCCACCACTTCACCGCGAGCACCCACGCATCCACCGAGATGACGGGGTGCGCGTCGTCCACCTTCTTGATGTCCCGGACCACGCCCTCCAGGAAGCGGGCGTAGGCCTCCTTCGCCGCGTCGTTGGGGCTGTTGAGGATGACCTCGTTGCCCACGCCCCACGCGAGCACCGCCGGGTGGTCCTTGTAGCGCCGCACGCTCTCCAGCGTGTCCTCGCGCTGCTTCTTCATGCCCGCCGTGTCGGTGAGATAGTCGAACGAGTCGTCGTCCTCCGCGCCGGGCTGGCCATGCCGCATCCACAGCCCGACGAGCACCTTGAGCCCGTGCTTGTGCGCCGCGTCCAGCAGGGCCTGCGTCTGCGGCCCCACTCCCCAGGTCCTCAAAGTATTGACGCCGAGCGCCGCGAGCCGCGCGCAGTCCTGCTCGTACGCAGCCGAACCCGCGCTGCCGCTGAAGGTCACCCCCTTGGCGACGTAGGGGCGGCCATCCACCTGCAAGCTCCAGCCGCCTTCCCCTTTCACCAGGGTGGTCCGGGCCTCCGCCACCGGACCGAAGGACAGCACCACCGCGAACAGCCACACCAGGACGACGCCAGGACAGCGAAGCGTAGGGGCCATGGGCGCGGAGGATAACGCCAGACAAATCGCGGGAAGAAATCCACCCGGGTCCGTTCAGCACGCCAGCAAAGGACCAATCACAATGAACTTCTTGCGAAACATCCGCCGGGACCGGCGGAGAGTCTGGGGTCTGGCGGCCGCGCTGGTGCTGGGCGCCTGTGGCGACAACGGCCTGCCGGAGACCGCCCGGCCGGCCGGAGACGCGCAGTTGGAGACGGGGACGACGGCGCAGCCGCTGGCGTTCTCCTCGCCCATGGACTTCTCGGAGCTGCGCGGGCTGCCCGCGGCGCCCGCCTCCATGGACACCACGGTGAGCGAGCTGCTCGCGGTGCTGCCCGACCCGCGCTTCGCCGACCTGCGCGGCGTGCTCCAGACGCGCCACCAGCCCACCGACAAGGTGCGCCTGCTGACGTCCTATGCGCGCGACTACCCCGTGTTCCTCAAGGGCCACCAGGCCCTGCTGCCCCAGGCCGACGGCGTCATCTCCTCCCAGAGCCCCGTCGTCACCTGGCAGACGCTGGCCGCCAACGCCTGCTCCTCCACCCACGCGTGCGCCAACCTGTTCGAGCCCACGCAGCAGGACACGGGCACCCTGGACCACAAGGTCATCGTCATCGTCGCGCCCCTCGTGGAGCTGGCCGCCCCGGTGCAGACGGGCGGCGCCACCCTCGTCGTCGCCTCCGGCGGCTTCACCTCGCGCGGCTTCTCCGTGCGCACCACGCCGGGCGCGCGCGCGCCGCAGCAGGACGCGGACCCGATGGACCGCGTCGTGCCCCCGGGCCGCGACGGCCTCAACGGCGGCAGCTTCGTGCTCTACACCAACGTCCTCAACGGCGTGCGCGTCACCACCTCCGGCCAGAAGGGCGAGGATGGCTGGACGGGCGTCGACGCCACGGGCTCCCCGCCCACCACCACCATCACCGGCAACTACGGCCCGGACCCGAAGGTGAGCTGCAGCGGCACCCCCACCGCGCAGGCCGGCCACGGCAGCAACGGCGGCAAGGGCGGCCACTCCGGCGACGTCGTCATCCGCTACACCTCGCTCATCGGTCCCGGCGTCGTCAACGAGCCCCACAAGGCCTCGCCCATCACGCCCGAGCAGTGCTTCCAGGACGAGGACGGCCCCTGCCACAGCCTGAAGTGCCGCTGGAACCCCGCCATCGCGCTGTGTGACTCGCGCACGGAGGCGGACAACACCCAGTGCAGCGACGGCAAGGACAACGACCTCAACGGCTACACCGACTGCGAGGACTACGCCTGCTCCAAGAACCCGCACGTCACCGTGTGCGCGGACGCGTCCTGGGGCCCCATCCAGCGCGAGGCCTCCGCCGAGTCCTGCAGCGACGGCAAGGACAACGACAACGACGGCAAGACGGACTGTCTGGACCCGGAGTGCAGCCAGCGCGGCTTCTGTCAGCAGAGCCGCGCGGCAAACAGCGAGTTCTCCGAGGAGGCGTGCCAGGACGGCCACGACAACGACGGCGACGGCTTCGTCGACTGCGCCGACTTCGGCTGCAAGAACTTCGCGACCACCTGCGGCACCGCGGGCGAGGGCGGCGACGAGGAATGCACGGACCTCATCGACAACGACGGCGACGGGCTGGGTGACTGCGCGGACCCGGGCTGCCACGGCAACGCGTACTGCGGCCTGGGCCCGGTGCTCCTGCTCACCACGGGCCTGGAGGAGACCACAGACGCGGCGTGCTCGGACGGCACGGACAACGACGTCGACGGTGACGTGGACTGCGCGGACAAGGAGTGCCGCTACAACCCCCGCGTGCTGAACGCCTGCGGCAGCGAGCGCACGGTGCTCAACTGCTCGGACGGCATCGACAACGACGGTGACGGCAAGGTGGACTGCCAGGACCCCGGCTGCGCCGGCAACCCCTACGTGAAGGTGTGCGAGCCGGACACCTACCCGTTCCTCCAGGAGGCCACCGCCGCCACCTGCTCGGACGGCGTGGACAACGACGGTGACTACTACTCGGACTGCTCCGACTTCCAGTGCAGCAACAGCCCGCTGGCCGGCAACGTGTGCGGCGCGCAGGAGAACACCTTCGCCCAGTGCACGGACGGCCTGGACAACGACAACGACGGATACAAGGACTGCTCCGACTCCACCTGCCGCAACAGCCCCTTCTTCGGGGACCTGGCGTGCCGGAATCAAATCCAGACCTGGCACGACGTGAGCCTGGGGGACTCCTACAACGGCCGCTACGTCGACACCCGCGCGGAGCTCGTCACCACGGCGCCGCTGTCCGGCAAGAAGGGCATCGCCGGCAAGCGGCTGTCCCGGACGGTGCAGGTGGTGGTGCAGGAGGCGCCTCCGGGCAGCTGCGAGTTCTACGACGACTACCTCTGCGTGCCTCGCGACGAGACGCGCACCTGCTACGTCGGCACCAAGGCCAACGACGGCGTGGCGGGCGCCGCGGGCACCGCCGGCACGCAGAAGGTGCTGCGCTCGATGCGCCGAGACGTGGACATGCTGCGCGCCCTGCTCGCGCCCCAGTCCTGGCGCGTGTCGCAGTCCCACGCCAACGCCCTGTTCAAGCGGGGCGAGCTGCAGCGCGCGGGCTTCCACTACCTCCAGAACATCATGGAGATGGGCGGCATCCTCGCCCAGGCGGGCCTGGTGTGTGACGAGACGCCCGCGGCGGGCCGTCCCTTCGCGGACCTGTACCTCTACGGCTCGCTGTGCCCGCTGATGGCCCACGACGTCACGCGCCTGAGCTTCCTGCAGAGCCAGCGCAACTTCTACGGCCTGGCCAAGGACACGCCCTTCAACCCCCACCTGCGCTACGAGCAGCTGCGCGCGGAGTTCGACTCGCTCTACGACGTGCTCGACAGCTCCGTGAACCAGTGGCTCACGCTGGCCAACGGCACGCAACTGTCCGCGTGGATGTCCCAGAACCAGGCCGCGCTCAACGCGGACGTCGGCGTGCTGGAGGCGGAGAAGGTGGTGGCCGACCAGCGCATCACCGTGGCGAACGCCTCCATGGCCGCGCTCCAGCAGTCCATGAACAACCGCAAGGCGGCGATTCAGCTGATGACCGAGAACATCCAGGCCACGGACCAGCGAATCACGGACCACTACAACACCAGCAAGGGCTTCGGTGAGTTCCTGCTGGACCTGGTCGGCACGGTGGCCGCGGCCTACGGCGGCGAGTTCCTGGCGGACCTGGCGGGCAAGGCGGCCGAGTCCCTGTGGAGCGAGGTGAAGAAGAGCTTCCAGTCGGAGTCCAGCGGCACGCCCGTGGCCGGCGCGGGCGCGCCCAGCAGCGAGAGCGGCTCCATCCAGACCCTGCTGTGGGACGCCATCAAGACGAGCGCCACCAACGCCGCCGCGAGCAAGCCCTTCAAGGACAAGCTCAAGAGCGGCGGCACCGAGCTGTGGGACATCGTCTCCGGCAACCAGAAGAAGCCCGCGCGCAGCATCATCTCCGACGAGGTGAAGAAGGAGATTCTCTCCCAGTCGCAGGTGGAGATGACGCTGGACCTGATGGACCTCCAGGCCCAGGTCACCAAGGCCCAGGCGGAGTACCGGCTGGCGCTGATGGAGCGGGACCTGGTGACGCTGCGCCAGCGCAACTCGGTGGCCGCGCGTGACGCGCTCAACGACATCCTGGCCTTCGGCAACGGCACGGAGCTGCGCAAGTTCGACCAGCTGCTCATCGGCCAGCAGGTGTACGCCCGCGCGCTGCGCACGCTGGACCAGCTCTCCATCCGCTACTGGGAGCTCATCCGCGTGGCCGAGTACCAGTACCTGCCCTTCGACGCGTCCACCGGCGACAGCGCCATCCCCGCGACGTTCCGCGAGAACCACGACTTCAACCTGGCCAACTACCCGGACATGAAGACGCGGCTGGTGCAGCACCTGGACAGCCTGCCCACGCACACGGTGATGAGCCTGACGCCGTACTACCGCCGCCTGGCCGCCACCGACTTCCACCCGCTCACCGTCAACGAGTCGGAGCGCATGAAGGCGCTGGGAGATCTGGTCACCGCCGGGACGACGTACCGGGCGGCGCGCTTCCAGGTGACGCCCACGGACGTGACTGCCTCCACCGTGCTGTCGCTGCGCAAGGGCCACCGCGTGCGCAACGTGCGCGTCAACGTCGTCACGGCCACGGGCGCTTCCGTGTCGGTGCCGGCGGTGCTGGTGCGCGACACCATGGACGGGTTCAAGCTCGGCAACTACTTCGCCGAGTTCGAGCTGGTGGACCGGGACGAGTACACCTCCGGCGGGACGCGGCAGGTGCTCCACTACGTGCCCTTCACCGCCTGCGTCTCCGGCCCGCCCGCGTGCGACGTCGCCGACCCGGCGTGCTCCACCCCGTTCCAGGGCGCGGCCTTCACGGACGCGTGCAGCGTGGCGCCGGGCGGCTCCACGCCGGCCAACAACTCCTTCTATGACCGGAGCCTGTTGGGCGAGTGGACGCTGCTCATCGACACGGCCAGCTTCACGGGCCTGGGCGATGTGCGCGCCGCCGAGGTCGTCTTCATGACGGCCGGCATCACCATCTAGTCGTCTTGACTCCGGGTGCGGGCTCGCGGACCTCCGCGGGCCCGCATCCGCCAAAAGGGGTGGCTCCCTGGAGCGGGCCGGCGCAGCATGCGCCCCATGGAGACTCCCAAGCGAGTGCCGACGGCGCTCACCATCGCCGGCTCCGACAGTGGCGGTGGCGCAGGCATCCAGGCGGACCTGAACACCTTCTCGTATCACCGGGTGCACGGCACCACCGCGCTCACGGCCGTCACCGCGCAGAACACCCGGGGCGTCACGCGGGTCGACGTGCTCCCCGCCGCCGCCGTGGCCGCGCAGGTGGACGCCGTCATCGACGACCTGGGCGTGGGCGCGGTGAAGACGGGCATGCTCGTCAACGCGGAGATCATCTCCGTCGTCGCGTGGCGGCTGAAGTCGCTCAAGCCGGGCCCGCTCGTGGTGGACCCTGTCATGGTGTCCCGGGCCGGCGCGCGCCTCATCGACGACTCGGCCGTCGGTGCGCTCAAGGAGCACCTGCTCCCGCTCGCGGACGTCGTCACGCCCAACCGGCACGAGGCGCAGCTGCTCTCCGGGATGGACCTGCAGACGCTCGAGGACATGAAGGAGGCGGCCCGGCGCATCCACCAGCTCGGCCCGCGAGCGGTGCTGGTCAAGGGCGGCGGCATGTCGGGCGAGCTGCGTGGCCTGGACGTCTGGTTCGACGGGGAGCGGATGGAGACGTTGTTCCTTCGCTCGGTGAAGACGCACAACACGCACGGCACGGGGTGCACCCTGTCCGCGGCCATCGCCGCGTGGATGGCGCTGGGGCAGGCGCCCTTCGAGGCCACCCGACGCGCCAAGACCTTCGTCACCTCGGCCCTGGAGCACCCCCTCCCCCTGGGGCAGGGGCATGGTCCCTTCAGCCACTTCTCTCCGCTCGAGCCCTCCTGAGGGGCCGGGTGGAAATGGGGCGGAAAATCCCTTGGGAAATGGGCGGTCGATTTCCCGCCGGCCTGTTCGACCCTGGGGCGGGAGACTTCACTCCCCTTCGTCACCGTGAGGATGGACCCATGAAGTACCTGCTGATGCTGTTCGAGAACGAGAAGGCCTGGGACGCGCTGCCGCAGGAGGAGGCCCAGAAGGTGCTGGAGGAGTACGCGGCCTTCAGTGAGTCCATCGAGAAGAGCGGGAACAACATCGCGGGCGAGGCGCTGCAGCCGACGTCCACGGCCACCACGGTGCGCGTGCGCGACGGCAAGCGGCTGACGACGGACGGGCCGTTCGCGGAGACGCGCGAGCAGTTGGGCGGCTTCTTCCTGGTGGAGGCGAAGGATTTGGACGAGGCGATTGCCCTGGCCTCGCGCATCCCCGCCGCGAGGTCGGGCTGCGTGGAGATACGCCCGGTGATGGACTACTCCGACGTCATGGGCTGAGGCCCGGCGTCGGAGCGGGTCGTCCATGGCGGACGTGCGGTCCATCGTCGAGCAGACCTATCGCGCCGAGCATGGCCGCATCGTGGCCATGCTCATCGGCGCGATGGGTGGAGACTTCGCCTCGGCGGAGGAGGTGGTGCAGGAGTCCTTCGAGGCGGCGCTCCAGCAGTGGCCGCGTGAGGGGATTCCGCGGGAGCCTCGCGCATGGCTCCTGCGCGCCGCGCGCAACAAGGCGGTGGACCGGGTGCGCCGGGGCGTGCGCCTCGGCGTCCGGGTGGATGCGTTGGAGGTGGTGGCGAGGCTGGAGCAGGAGCTGGCCGCCACGCCGAGTGGTGAGGACTGGGAGGCGCATCCGGACGACTCGCTGCGACTGCTCTTCACATGCTGCCACCCTGCCCTCGCCGTGGACGTCCAGGTGGCGTTGGCGCTGCGCACGCTGTGTGGGCTGACGACCGAGGAGGTGGCGAGAGCGTTCCTCGTGCCTCCGGCGACGATGGCGCAGCGGCTGGTGCGCGCGCAGCGCAAGATTCGCGATGCGCGCATTCCGTATGTCATCCCGGAGTCGGACGCGTTGGGGGAGCGCACCCGGGGCGTGCTGCATGCCATCTACCTGCTCTTCTCGGAGGGGCACTCCGCCACGCAGGGCTCGGAGCTGGTGCGCGTGGACCTGTGCGAGGAGGCGCTGCGGCTGGCCCGGCTGACGTGCGACCTGTTGCCCCGCCATCCCGAGGCCACGTCGCTGCTGGCGATGATGCTGCTCCACCATTCCCGGCGGCACGTGCGGGTGGCCGAGGACGGTGGACTGGTCCTGTTGGACCGGCAGGACCGCGGGCGATGGGACGCGGCGAACATCGCGGAGGGCCTGTCCCTGCTCGACACCGCGTTGGCATTGGGCGCCTTCGGTCCGTACACGGTGCAGGCGGCCATCGCGGCGCTGCATGCACAGGCGAAGCGGCCGGAGGACACGGATTGGGAGCAGATCGCCGCGCTCTATGAGCGGCTGGCGAAGCTGACACCGGGTCCGGTGGTGGAGCTCAACCGCGCGGCGGCGGTGGCGATGGCGAAGGGCCCGGCACAGGGGCTGGTGTTGGTCGACGACCTGGAGTCGTCCGGACGACTCACCGAGCACCACCTGCTGCCCGCGGCCCGCGCGGAGCTGCTGCGCAGACTGGGGCGCAGGGACGAAGCCGTGGCGGCCTACCGTCGCGCGCTCGCCCTGGTGCGCACGGAGCCAGAGCGCCGCTTCCTCGAGGAGCGACTGCGGGAGGTGCTCGCGGAAGTGCCGCCGGCTTGAGCGCGTCACGGAGTCACTCGACGAGGAATGCCCCCGCGCCCCGCGCCGGCAGTCGCCCGCCGAGAGGACGCCACACCGCGCCGAGGAGTCGCGGCAAGTGGACGGCCCCACCCTGGGCGCGACACCGCGCCGATGATGGCTTCGCAGGCGGTGAGCGCCGCCGCATCGACCATCGGCGGGACAGCGCACCTTGGGGTCGCGACCAGGGTCACCGTGAGACGTGGCTCGACGGCACGCCAATCCTTGGAGGCTGTCGGCAGGCACGCCGGCCCCAAGCCGCGCCTCCCGGCGAAGCACCGGGACGCCTGCGTCAACCACGGCGTCCCAGCACGCCCCCCGCGCCTCAGTTCCACAACTCGCGGGAGAGCACCTCCACCATTGCGAGCGCGACCTCCGGCTGGGGCAATCCCAGCGCGCGTAGGACCGCCTCATCGGTCGGCGTGGAGACCTCGGCGCGCAGCGCCTCCACGGCCCGCTGACGTGCCGCGCGCACCGTCTCTCGCTCCTCGGGCGAGAGCTTCGCCTCCGCCCAGCGGTCCACGGCCCACGACAGGTCCGCATGCCGCGTCTCGTCCTCCGCGATGCGCACCATCGCCTCGCGCACCTCCACGTCCTCCGCGTGCAGCGCCTGATGATGCGCCAGCAGCGCGCCATACGTCTCGCGCACGCAGCCCTCCACCGCGTTGTCCAGCGCCACATCGAACAGCGGCCGAGGAGCCAGCGGCGCCACCACCGCGCGCTCCGGCGTCACCCCATGTCGCCGCGCCAGCCTGCCGCACACCTGCGTATGCGCCACCTCATCCAGCGCGCTGCGCAGCGCCGCCTGTTGCAGCTCGACCGCCGCGCCATGCAGCGCCAGCTCCTCGCGCAGCCGCAGG
Source organism: Myxococcus sp. AB025B (assembly GCF_006518215.1). Classification (NCBI taxonomy): domain Bacteria; kingdom Pseudomonadati; phylum Myxococcota; class Myxococcia; order Myxococcales; family Myxococcaceae; genus Myxococcus; species Myxococcus sp. AB025B. The sequence goes on along the minus strand of NZ_SRLW01000015.1, from coordinate 33,374 downwards.
AAGGCGGTGATGGAGGCCTCCTCCAGGTGGGTGATGAGCGCGAAGTGCTGTCCCAGCTCATCCACGCAGTCCACGGTTCCGTCCGAGCGAAGCCCCGCGGGCCTGCGCCCCACCGAGCACCCCTTGTCGCCGCGCTCCAGGACGTGCGTGCGCTTCTCGACCACCTCGCCGGAGGGCTTGACCACCAGCAGGTACTGCGTCAGCTCCGTCCCCTCGCCACACGCGAACCCCTTGGTGGCGATGACGCTGAAGGTCCCATCGGCGTTCGTCTTCACCGCGCCATGCTTCAGCTCGGTGCAGCTCACGTTGTAGTCCTCCGCGAAGACCTGGAGCAGCGCCTCCGTCGGGGTGTCGATGCTGCCCAGCAGGGCCGCGAGCGCGTTGCGAGACGTGTGCGCCTCGACCGAATCTCCTCGCGTCGTCACCAGATAGTACGCATAGCAGCCCACCTCGCAGCGGGAGCGGAACCCGTCCTCGGAGGCCAGCGCGTCCAGCTCCGCGTTGCACACCGCGGGCTGCGTGGCGGTCTCGCACGCCGTCCCGACGGACGCCAGACGCTGCTGCCGCGGCGAGCTCTCCAGGTCCGTCACGATTCGCAGCTCGATGAAGTCCGTCGGGCTCGCGGGGGCCAGCCCCTGGAGCGACACGCGACCGTTGTCACAGGGAGGAGCCGAGAAGCCCTCCAGGGAAATCCCCCCGTCGCCACAACCGGTGAGCACCAGGGGCGACGCCAGGGATGCACTCAGCGCACGGGCGAAGAGCCGGCGCAGTTGATTCGAGTTCAAGCAACACTCCTCTCTGGGTACGACCTCACTGCCAACAGCAATGGCGGTGCCAGCAGCGTCTCATTCGAGAAGCCGCGGTGACAGTCCGAAGCGTCTCCGGTGTTTTCCGCGAGCGCACTCAGAAACCTGAGGGGCGCGCTGTCTCGAATTGATCAACCTCCGAGCCCCCGGCGTCCAAGCGGGCTCACCCAGACGCTGTCCTCGAAAGAGGCGGCACATCGCAGGCCACACACCCCATGTGGAAACTCCGCTTCATCCCGCTGCTCTGTCTCCTCACCCTCACCGGCTGCACCGAGCCCACCCCACGCGAAGCCTCGCGCCAGCAGCCCATCCCGAACCGATACATCGTCGTGCTCCGCCCCCAGGCCCACACGAAGGCCCCAGGGCAACAGAAGCCTCGCGAGTACGTCGCGAACCTCGCCAAGGCGCACGGTGCGACGGTGCTGCGCACCTATGAGCACGCGCTCCAGGGCTTCACCACGGAGCTCGACCCGACACGCCTCGAATCGCTGCGCGCCGATGAGCACGTGGCCTTCATCGAACAGGACGCCCGGGTGCGCCCGCTCGCCACGTCGCAGACAGCGGCGTGGGGACTGGACCGCGTGGACCAGGAGGACCTGCCTCTCGACGGCCACTACCGTCCCGCGCTGAGCGGCGCCGGCGTCCACGCGTATGTCCTCGACACCGGCATCCGCTCCACGCACGCCGAGTTCCAGGGACGCCTGGGCGAGGGCTTCGACGTGGTCGACCCGGAGGGCGGCGCGGAGGACTGTCACGGTCACGGCACGCACGTGGCGGCAACCCTCGGAGGCTCCACCTGGGGCGTGGCGCGCGCCGCGACGCTGCACTCCGTGCGCGTCATCGACTGCGAAGGTGAGGGCACGGTGTCGGGCATCATCGCCGGCATCGACTGGGTCACCGCCCATCACCAGGCCCCCGCGGTCGCCAACCTGAGTCTCAGCCTGGAGGTCTCCGAGGCCCTGGACCAGGCGGTCCGCAACGCCGTGGCCGCTGGAGTCACCGTCGTCGTGGCCGCGGGCAACCACAGCGTCGATGCGTGCGACTACTCTCCGGGCCGCGCGGCGGAAGCCCTCACGGTGGGCGCCACCCGGCTGACGGACACGCGAGCGTCGTTCTCGAACTACGGCCGCTGCATCGACCTGTTCGCGCCGGGCGAGGACATCCTCTCCGCCGACCTCCCGGACGACACGGCGACCGAGGTCCGCTCCGGCACCTCCATGGCCACACCACACGTCGCCGGCGCCGCCGCGCTCTACCTGGAGACCCATCCCCGCGCCACGGCGACGCAGGTGATGGACGCGCTCGCGGGCGCTGCCGTGGCGGGGCGTGTGAATGAGGCCGGCCCAGGCTCCCCCAACCTGCTGCTCCAGGCGGGCTTCCGACACGTGACGGGAGACCATCACCGTCCCTGGGCGCAGGTGATGACGCCGTTCCCCTGGAGCACCGTGCGTGGCACCTCGCGCGTGCGCGTGCTCGCCTGGGATGACGTGGCGGTGCGCCGCGTGGACCTCTGGGTCAACGGCCTCCTGCGCGCCAGCGACACCACCCTCCCCTTCGAGCTGGACTGGGACACGCGCGAGGAGCTGAACGGCCCCACCACCCTGGAGGTCCGCGCCTACGACACCGCGCTCGGAGCCTGGCGCGCCACGCCGGTGACGGTGACGGTGCGCAACCCGGACGTCGCGGACTTCGATGCGACGCTCCTGGCGCCCCGCTGCACCACCCTCGCGTCCGCATGCGACACGGGCATGCTGGTTCGCGGCATGGGGAGCGTGGGGCCGGAGCTCCATGCCCCCAACACGCTCGGCGGGAGCTGCGCCGATGGCAACGGCGGCACCTACGGCGTCACTCCGTCGCTGGAAGGCCTGCGCGTCGCCAGCCAGGATGGAGGCCCGCTCACCGCCGGCAGGCCCGTGACGCTCACCGCGAGCGTCATCGGCTTCCTGCCCTACTTCGAGCGCGTGAACCTCTTCCACGCGCCCGACGCACGCCATCCCCAGTGGACCCACGTGGCCACGCTCCCGGTCGAGGTAACGGGAGAGAACAAACTGTCCGTCACCTTCACGCTGCCGGAGGGTGGGCTCCAGGCGATTCGCGGCGTCATCGGTGACAACGCCACCGGGGCAAGCTGCGTCGCGAGCGAGTGGACGGACCACGACGACCTCGTCTTCCCCGTGGCGCCCTCGCGTCGCTGAAGCAGGCCACGACCCGGCGCGCCGTCACCCGGCGGCGCGCCGCGGTCTCTCAATGGGGGGCGCGTCGAGTCCGTGCTCTCGTCGAGCACCCGCACCGCCACCGCGCGGCATCCGCCGCACACCACACCCGCCCGCTCCCAATGGACCTGGTCCTCGAGCTCGCGAGCATCCTCGGGCCCCTCTTCCAATCGCCGCACCAGCGCCGCGAGCGCGTCCTGCTCACCATCCTCCGACGCCTCGGCGGACTCCAGCACGTCCTGCTCGCCCTCCAGGACCAGCTTGAAGCGGTAGTACACCTCGCGTGGGTTCAGGGCGCGCCCACACGTCGCGCAGTGCCGAAGTCGGGGTCCGGTCATCGCAGGTGGGCTCCCTCGCTCGGGTGCGCAACAGCCATGGCATTCCGCAACCCCCAGCGTGGCACACTGCCACGCTCTCCCGACACTGCTTCCCTGAATCCAGGGAGATAGTTTGAGGCACGAGGATTGCTGGCGACCCTGGGTCCCACGTCCCCCAGGGTCCTCCCCTTCGTGTCTCATCCATGAATCACCCGTCTCGTCCCGAAGTCGCGGGGGGCCCCGGCGTGGCCTCCGAGCGAGTCCCGTTCGTCTTCCCGAAGCCGAGGCGCTCCGGGGCCCTCGCCGCGCTGCTCTTCGCGCTCACGGCCTGCGAGAGCACGCCGTCCGACAAGGGCTCCGGGCCCGTGGTGGAGGAGGAGACGGCGACACCGGTCGTCACCATCGACGCCATGGACAACGAGCAGCACGTGCTGCGCGGTGGCTTCCAGATGGACGCGGGCGTCGTGCGCGTGGAGGTCTACGAGGGCTCCATCCTGCTCGGGCTGGCGGTGCTCGAGGACGGACGGTGGAGCATCCCGTGGCAGCCGGGCCACGAGAGCGAGTCGCTGGAGGTCGTCGCCTATCACGACAGCGGGATGGAGGTGCGCACGCGCCTGGAGTTCCAGCGCCTGGGCTTCGGCACGCAGGACAGCCTGTACGCGGCCGAGGCGCTCCTGACGCTCCCCACGTCCCCGGACACGACGACGCGCTACACGCTGGATGGCTCCACGCCGGGTCCGACGTCTCCTGTCTATACGGCGCCGTTGGTGCTGCTCAACCGACGCGGGCAGCCCACGCCGCTCAGCCTCATCCCGACGAACCCCGCCGAGTCACCGGAGCCCTGGCGCTGGAAGCCGCCCACGGCGCCCTCCACGCTCGCGACGGTGGTGCGCGTGCGGCAGTTCGCGGGCGAGACGCCGGTGGACGCGGGACAGGCGCGCACGTACCTCATCGGGCAGCCGCGCGCATACACGTTGCCGGTGTTGTCGTTGGCGACGGACGCGGCGAACTTCTTCGGTGACGAGCAGGGCATCTACGTGCCGGGCCGCGTCTACGCCGAGACGCCGGGGCCCATGGAGGGCTGGGGCACGGGCAACTACATGCAGGACGGCAAGGACTGGGAGCGCCCGGTCCACGTCGAGTGGTTCGACGCCGTGGGCGCGACGGTGTTCGCGCAGAACGCGGGCGTGCGCATCCACGGCTCGGGCAGCGCGGCGATGCCGCAGAAGAGCCTGCGGCTGTACGCGAAGGAGGAGTACGGCCCGGAGCTGTTCCAGGCGGACGTGTTCCCGGACCATCCGCTGCGCGAGTTCAAGCGGCTCATCGTGCGCACCTCGGGACAGGACCAGGTGGGCTCCAAGCTGCGCGACTGCGCGCTCCAGGGCTTGCTGCGCGAGACGTCCCTGGCGCTGCAGGCCTGTCAGCCCACGCTGGTGTTCCTGGATGGCGAGTACTGGGGGCTGCACGAGCTGCGCGAGCGGTATGACGAGTACTACCTGGCCACGCACCACGGGCTGAAGCGCAAGGACATCGTCATCCTGGAGGCCGACGGCCTCCTCGACACGGGCGAGGATGCGGACGTGCTGCCCTACCAGGAGCTGCTCACCTACGTGCGCGAGCACGACCTGTCCGTCCCCGAGCACTTCGCGTACGTCGCGGCGCGCATCGACGTCGAGGACTTCATCGACTACCACATCGCGGAGGTCTACTTCGGCAACGAGGACTGGCCGGACAACAACGTGAAGTTCTGGCGCCTGCGCGGTGGAGAGACCTCCGGCGACACGGGGCCCGGGGATGGACGGTGGCGCTGGCTGCTCCACGATTTGGACGCGGCCTTCATCGGAGGTCCCGAGGCCAACTCACTCGGCCGGCTGCTGCGCGACGAGCGGCTCGGCGAGTCCTTCGTCGTGCTGTTCCGGAGCCTGATGAAGTCACCGGACTTCAAGGGCCTGTTCGTCTCGCGCTTCCAGTGGCACCTGGAGAACACCTTCGCACCGGAGCGGGTGCTGGCCCTGCTCGACGAGGCCGCGGCGCGGCTCGCGCCCGAGATGGCCGAGCACGTCGCGCGGTGGGGTTACCCCGCCTCGGTGGAGTCGTGGCACGCGGAGGTGGAGCTGATGCGCGAGTGCGCGCGTCGCCGACCCGAGGCGCTCCAGCGCCAGCTGCGGGAGGAGCTGGGCGCGCCCTGAGCCCGTCTTCCTCATGCCGCGTCGACCCGACCTGGATGCCCTGCGGGGGTTGCTGCTCGTCCTGATGACGCTGACGCACCTGCCCACGCGGCTCAACGCGTACACCAGCCAGCCGTTCGGCTTCGTCTCCGCGGCCGAGGGGTTCGTGTTCCTGTCGGCGTTCCTGGTGGGGGGCACGCATGTGAAGGCGTGGGACGCGCCGGGGAAGCTGTGGCGTGGCCTGCGGCGCAGAGCCCTCAAGGTCTACGCGCACCACGTCGGGCTGCTCTGCTTCGCCTTCACGTTCATCGGGGCGGTGGGCTGGCTCACGCACCGCCCCGCGGTGCTCAACCTGCTCGACTTCTTCCACCAGGAGCCGCTCACGGCGCTGCTGAGCAGTCTGGTGTTGCTGTACTGCCCGCCGCTGCTGGACATCCTCCCGCTCTACGTCGTGCTGCTGTTCCTGACGCCCCTCGTGCTGACCGCGGCGCGCCATGCGGGCTGGGGGAAGGTGGTGTGCCTCAGCGCGCTGGTGTGGCTGTGGGCGCAGCTGGGGCTCAAGCGGGAGCTATACGGCGTGCTGGGGGCCGTGTCCTGGCTGCCGATGAAGGTGGACCACTCCGGGGCGTTCGACTTGTTCGCCTGGCAGTTCCTCTGGGTGCTCGGCGTGTGGCGGGGGAGCCTCAGGGCCCGGGCCGCCGGGATTCCCGCGCCACCGCCGCGCCTCCAGTGGGTGTTGGCGTGGGGCGTGGTCGTCGTGTTCCTGCTCGCGCGGTACGAGGTGCCGGGGTTCCAGTGGCTCACGAGCTGGCCCGTGCTGCTCGACAAGTGGACGCTGGCGCCGCTGCGGCTGGTGAACTTCCTGGCGCTGGCACTGCTCGCGGACCGGGGGGCGCCGCTCGTGTATCGCTGGCTGCGGCCGAGGGTGCTGGAGCTCTTGGGCAGCGCGTCCCTGCCCGTCTTCAGCGCCCATCTGGTGTTGTGTTTGTTGAGCCTCGCGCTCATCAACGAGAGTGAGGCGCCGCTGGACAGCCTGGAGGAGGTCGCCGTGCTGGTGGTGACGTTCGCCGGGATGGTGGTGGTGGCGCTGCATCACCAAAGGCGCGCGGCGCCCCTCACGGGCTGAGCCGGGCGCGACCGAGTCAGAGCACCTGACGAAGGCCGAAGCGGCCCCGGGCGCGGAGGGAGTCTCCGTCCGTGGCGACGACGGGGGTGAACTGCCCCTGGCTCGGCTCGTAGGCGTGCACGCAGCCGTCCTCGAGCTGGTAGACCCAGGCGTAGAGGTTGAGCGCGCGGTTCGCGAGGGCCTCGGCGACCGTGGGATGGGAGCGCAGGTTCTCGAGCTGCACGAGGACGTTCTCACCGACGGCCGCATCGAGGAGGGCATCTCCGCTCAGGTGGGCGTAGCTGGCCTCGACGATGCGCCGGGTGGACTCCGCGTGGCGCAGCCACTGGGCCATCTGGGGGAGCTTGTCGAGGAGCTGGGGCTTGAGCAGACCGTGCATGGCGCCACAGCGGGTGTGTCCGCAGACGATGATGTGGCGGACCTTGAGGGCGGCGACGGCGTACTCGATGGTGGCCGCGGTGCCGTTGTTGGCGGTGCTGTAGGGCGGGACGATGTTGCCGGCGTTGCGGATGATGAACAGCTCGCCGGGCCCGGCGCCCGTCACCTCGTTGGGGAGGACGCGGGAGTCGGAGCAGGTGATGAAGAGGACCTCGGGGTTCTGCGCCTCCGCGAGCTTCGAATAGAGGTCTTGCTTGGAGCGGAAGACCTCGGTCTGGAAGTGATGCAGTCCCGGGATGAGTTTCTCCATGAAGGCGCAGCCTTCACCAGGAGCAGCGCCTCCGACAACCCCATTGCGTGTGCCACGCGGGTGACGGTGAACATTTCCACCGGCCTGCGCGAAAAAGCCTCTCCACCATGAATGCACACGCAACGGCCGTGGCATCATCGACAGGCAGCACACGAAGCGTCAATCGCGTTGGGAGGAACCATGCGTACCCTGTTGACCCTGGGCCTTGCAGTCCTTGGCTTCCAGTTCGGCTGTGGTGTGGATGATGCCGACACGGAAGCGCAACCCGATATGGCTTCACAGGAGGCCCCGCTCCTCATCTGCCTATCGGAGTACTTCATCAGGTATTACAGCGATGCAACCCTCACTACATCGGTCGGCACGGAGCGGTGCATCTGTGGAAGGACACCCGTGCGCATTGGGCAAAGGAGCCCGTACTTCATCGAAACTGACGGTGGGGAGTGTCCTGGCATTGCGCCGGAAGCCCGGGCGGAAGGGACGGACACCACGCTCGAGATTCCTCCCCCCACGGCGACCATGAATTGCGAATGGATGGACGAGACCGAGAGAATCGAGTGCACAGCGAGCGCGAGCGGCGGAGTGACGCCCTATACCTACCAATGGCAAAGGGCGCACAACCTCGACGTCGATCCCGCTCCAGGCAACTGGCCCTGGCGCAATGGCAGCACCACCTTCAGCGAGCCTTGCAAGTTCGGCCTCTTCCCGGGCGGACGGTATTACTACAAGTACATCCGCTTCCGCGTCCTCGACGCCAACACCTACGTCTCGAACTTCGTTGAACAGAGCTTCCGCTGCTGGACGCCGAATCCGTAAACCCTCGGGATGATCAGGGCACTGAGCGGAGCCCGCCTCGTGCCGCCGTGGCAGCAGCGCGCCGTCAGGGAGGCGAGCATCCTCCCTGACGGACTCACGATATTGCACGAACCGGGAATCGAACCCGTGCCGGGCGGTGCGAAACACCCAGCAGAATCGCACCCTTACCGCGCAACCTCCCGAAAACTCACGGGTTCGATCTCCCGCCCTGTGCCGATTCATCCCACCTTGTCCCAGCGCGTTCCGCAGGTTCATGCGACATACGTGCAACATGCGGCCGGCCGCTGAAGCTGAGGTTTGGCACTGGGGAGCGCCCGATTAGTGGGTGCTGGCCTCGTCGGAGACCTCGACGCCACGGGGTCGCCGAATCCCCAGCTCGGCCATCGCGCTACCCGCCTTCTTCATGAGCGCGAGCAGTTCGGCCTCCGCTTCTGCTTTGCCGAAGACCCCTTCGCCCCCAATCCATCGGCCCAGGTCCGTCGTCAGAGACCTCGCTGAGGGGTAGCGGTCATCCGGAGACCGTTGAAGCAGCTTGAGCAACGTCAGGCCCAGCCCCTGCGGCAGGTTCGCCGTCAACGCCACCAGGTCCGCCTGCGTGTAGGTTGCCGCGCGCCAGATGGCGTCCCCCACCAGGGGATGACAGTCGGCGAGATGCGCCCGCTTGATGGCACGCCGGACGCGGACCCGCTGACGCCTCGACAAGGAGTCCTTCACCGCATCCGTCACCTCGTCCGGAGCGTCGAGAAGGTTCTTCCCGGTCGCGAGTTCGAGCATCACGACACCGAGCGCGAACAGGTCCGAGCGCGCGTCGACCCGCCCCGTCAGGAGCATTTCCGGAGACGAGTAGAACGCGTCCCCCTGCGGTCGGTGCACCGTCGACGAAACTCGGCCCGGCAAGCTCGATAGGGCGAGACCGAAATCGGCGACCTGCACCCCACCCTTCCAATCAACGAAGAGGGTTCCGAGGTCGATGGCGCGATGGACGATGTTGAGGGGCCGCCCCTGCTCGTCCTTCGCTTCGTGGGCATGCTCCAGCGCCGCGGCAACCTGCGCTCCCAGGTAGAGCACGAACAGTGGAGAGAAGGTGTGCCCACACTCCCCTGCGAGCGCCAGCAGCTCCCGCACCGAATGCCCGGACGGGTGCTCCGTGATGACGTACGACGCCCCTTCCGCCTTGTGCAGTCCGTGGACACGAAGGATCGCCGGGTGGTCGAGGAACATCGCGAGGCGCACCTGCTCTTCGAGCTTCTGCCTCGCCCTTTTGACGCGCCTCACATCCTGGCTCGTATGCGCCGCGACCGCTTTGAGTAGCACTCTCCCCCGTGGATGGTTGCCCTCCAGTGTCCGGCGCCTCGCGACGAACAGGCTCAGCCCGTGATGAGCCTCACCCAAGCTGTCGCGGAACTCGTACTTGAAGCCGTCCTTCTCGAAGAGGATCGCCCCCCGTGGAACGCCGAACTCGATTGCCGCCATGCGTGTCCCTCCACTTGCGCGAGGCCCGAACGCCACGCGCTGCGGAGACCATGCTACCCATGAGATGGGGTATCTAAGGAAGGCCCTGGTAGGTCTGATGCCGTTCGTCGACGACTCTGGCGAAATCGACCACCTACCTGTTACGTCCTGCACGCAGACTCAAGGCCATCGGGCCACGACGATGCCGCCATTCCAGTTCCGCGCTTTCACCCGCCCATCCTTGTAGGCCAACACGGTTCCCTCCACGACGAAGCAGATGGGTTGCTCATCCTGCCCAGGCAACTTCACCCGGTCATAGCGAACGACGAGCGCGGGTCCATCCGCACGCCCCATCTTGTCGGACAGGTAGTAAGCCTTCCCATAGAAGCGCGTTCCGACGGGCGCGACTTCCCGCTGCCGCTCGTCGTTGGTGCCCTTCGGGACGACGCCCACGACGTCCCCTCCTGCGGTAAACCAGACCTTGTCGTCAACTCCGTGCCGGTCATCGAGGACCAGCGAGAATCGATCACCGTAGGTCCAGCGAAGGCTCTCCAGCATCGCCTGTTCGGCACCAGCAGGACAGGTGAACGACTCAGGCCGTATCTGGGCACCAGGGCAACCCGCCGCCAGCGCCGCGACGAGTGACGACGACGCGCACTCAGCGGCAGCAACGAACTTCTTCGACATGCGGGCTGCGCGGCCCTGGGTTGGCGACTCGGCCGGCGGGGTCATCACGGTTGAACCTTCCTTCTGTGCAGCGACAAGAGCCAGCCCCGGGGTATCCAAAGAAAAGGGGGCCGAGAGTGACATAGCAGGGGGGCCCATCCTGGGCGGCGAAGAATCTGGAGCGGTGGGAGCACGAGGCACCGAAGCAACGCCCAGCCCCATTGGGGGTTCGCGCTTCGCGGCCGGATAACGCCACAAGGCAACGCCCACGACGAGAGCCACGGCACCGACTATCGCGACGCCCCACCTCCCAGCCCTGCGAGAGCTAGCAGTAAGGCCGCCTTGCCACTTGCGGGGGGTGTACTCCGGAGGCAACGAATCGGCAGTTCCCTCATGCACGGCAAGAGCGAGCTGACGCTGCTCCGAGGGCGCATGTGCCGGAACGTCGTAGCCAGGAACCGGGTCGTCGCGGAGTTCCGCCAGTTCTCGCCGAAGCGATTCGGTATCAACCGGACGCCGCGACGGGCACCTCGACAGAATGCCCTCGACGAGTTCGCTCAGCGCCTCGGGGATACGCGCATTCACCAGCCGAGGAGCCGGGGGCGCATAGCGAGGGTCGTTCAGGTCGAAGCGCGCGTGAAGCTCCATCGGGCGAGGGTCGGTCAGCAGTTCGTGCAGCATGACTCCGACCGCGAAGATTTCATCGGCGACCTGAAAGGCATAGCGGGCCCGATGCTCGTCCTTGTGCTCTTGCAGGAACTTGAACTGCTCAGGCGCACGGTAGCGGTCGGTGCCTGGGGGAAGCCCACCGTCCGTCAGCTCTTCGGCGAGTGTGTAGGTCGCGCAACTGAAGTCGATGATGACGGGCTCGCCGTCGCTCTTCCGGACAAGGACGTTGGACAGCTTCAAGTCCCGATGCAGGACGCCCCGGCCGTGCATGTACGACAGGGCGCCGACGACCTTCTCGAAGACACGAATGATCTCGCGAAATGTTGGATGCTTGCGCTCAGCCCACTCCGCGAGCGTCCAGCCGTCCACGTAGTCGAGCGCAAGGTAGACGTTGCCAGTCAACGTGTAGCCATACCCTTGAGGACGGACAACGTTGCGGTGCTCCAGCATCAGCAACGCCGTCAACTCCCTCAATGTCCGGGCATGGGTTTGCTTGGAATCACCACTGGCCTCGCGATGCCGGGCAACCTTGAGCGCCGCACTCTTGCCGTTCTTCTCGCCCAGGAAGACGAATGCAAACCCTCCACTTCCAAGCTCCCTTGAAACCTGCCATCCATCGATAAGCGTTTCGAGAGGAGTCATCGGGCTTCCCCCGCACCCGACTTGGGAAAGCGCACGTTCGGAATCACGAGGTGCCGGCCGCCATCGCCCCGAACCTCAACGGTAAACACGAGGTTCGCTTTCGGCTCGGGCAGCTCAATGACCGCAAGAACTCTTCTGTCCTCGCCAGGAAGAACAGCACCTTTCATTGCTGATACAAGGCGTGCACGCAGAGGCATTCCTACACGACCAACGAACGTAGCCTCTCGCGGTGTCCATTCCGGTCGACCTGCCTCGTTCCTGATGGTCACATCAACCAGGGCCCAGCCCTTACCCTTGTAGGAGAAGGTCAAACTAGAGGAGAGCCCCTGAGCCTCGTCGGCAACGTCCTTGACCTTCGAAGCAGTAACGCCGCTGTCGTCCACGAAGCCAAGCAACACGAAGTCTTCCGGCCTCGGTGCTGGCATGGGCGTGTCCGGATGACAGGGAGAGTTCAACGACTCGGGCCGCTGCGCATCGATGCGCGAGTCCACTTCCGCTGGGTCGGTCACGAGGACGAAAGCGGCCCGTGCTGGTGAGCTACCATCGGCGAAGAAGACGCCCATCTCCTGCCGCTCATCGCCCCGGAGGTCGGCAAGGGGCTGGACGATGACGGACCGCTCCCCCACGTCCAGAACACGGAGCCGTGTCTCGTCGAAGGTCAGGGAACTCTTCTGGATGGGAGCAGAGAAGAGGATCACCGTTGAGGTATCCCCCGCGACCCGAATAACGGGAGGAGTCTCGGAGGGAGTGCGAGCGACGGTCACGGAGCGCTCCCGCCGGACTCGCCCCTTGGGAATTGGCTCAGCCGCAGCAGCAACCCCCGACACGAGCACGAGAGAGAGCGCCAATCTGAAAGGTTGGAGCAACGGTGCGTGACCTCCCAAATGGGGAGACTACCACCGCGGACGTGCGCGCAGTCGGTCTCTTTCCTACAGACGAAGCGCCTCTTCATGTGGTTGTCGGCACACCTTGGAGCCTAGAGATGCCACTGGCCAACGGCACCCGAACAGCCCTGGAGGCACGACCAACAGCAGGTCCGCCTTCGGGTCGACGTCCTGAGTAGACCGGTTCGGAAACGGGACTTGGTCCGATGAGCCACGAAACCGAGCACACGGTGCGAGCCAAAGACGACCTGGCCCCCTCCCCTCATTGCTGCCACCGGGGCCCCGTGCCTAAATCCCGTGTCGGGCGGCTGCGGTGAGTACGCAGTTCACGGCGTTGCGAGGTCCCAGACCAACCGCGCCGATGCCGCAGTCGCCCACTCTCAGTCCGCGAGCTTCGCAACGGCGACCCCGACCCCGAGCCCGAGCACCAGGGCCACGGCGGCAACGGTGAAGGACACGTCCCCGGCCTGTGCGCGTAGCGATTCGTTCTCGGCCCGGAGTCGCTCAATCTCGGCGGCGGTCCGCACACAGCGACTCTCGGACAACCAGCAGCCGCCCTCCACCTCGACGGCTGCCGCGCCCCCATCAGGAAAGAGCTGAGCACGCTCCACGCCGATGACCTCGGAGCCCGCCGCAGGAGTCGCGACGAGCACCACCAGCACGAGCGCGCCGAGCTTCACTTGTCGCCCCGCTTGTTGAGCTGCTCAAGCACGGCAATCGCCGCGGCCTTGCCCGCGACCTGGCCGGCTGCAATCTCGCCCGCGTGCTCCGCACTCTCAATCGCGGCATCCCCGAAGAGAAGCCGCTTGATGAGCGTGAAGCCACCCGCCGCCGTCAGGGCCACCTTCACGGCGGTCAGCATCAGGGACAGGGAGAACGGCGCCCCAGCGGCGAGCGCGTTCGCCACGGCCCCCGCGAGCGAGACGCCCAGCACCAGCAGCGCGCCGCCCCGGTCCGTGTTGAAGAACGGGACGACCAACCCGCCGAACCGTCGCAGGAGGTAGACGAGCAGCACCACCACCAGGGAAGCGACGAGCGCGTAGTTCTGGCTCGTCACCGCGTCGAGAAGCATCTGAGCGAACACCTCGAACTGCTCGGGGTTCGGACCGACCATACCCACGTCAACCATGTTTCCTCCGAGTTAGAAGCCCAGCCGAGTCAGTTCGGCCGCGAGCTTCGGGTTTGCGGCACGCCACTGCGGCGACTTGCGCTCTTCGTCGAGCCGAGCCCACACAGCGGAGACCGAGCTGCTCTCCACCAGCGTCCGAAGCGGCGTGAGCTGAAGCGCGCTCACGTAGCCCGGCCACTGGACATGGGGCGCGTCGCCGAACCTGCCGCCCCAGACGAGTCCCGCCTTCGTCGCTTCCTCGCCGAGCACGCGGTACGCCGGCAGGCGCCAGTCGGGTTGGACTCCCGGCCGCGCGTCGCTGTCACAAACGAAGTCGAAGGCGAGGCCGTAGTTGTGCGCGGACAGGCCCGCCGCAGACGCCTTGCCGCCCTTGCCCGCGAGGAAGAGGCGCCGCAGTTCGGCCTGCTCTTCGAGGCTGCGGAAGCCGTAGGTCGCGACGTAGCTCACGCCCCGGGCCTCGCAGCGCGCCACGAGCTGAAGGGCGACCGACACGAGTGGCAGGTAGACGCGGTCAAGCTCGACCCGCTTGAAGTTGGCCCGGGTCATCGGGAATCCCCCGACGCGGCCTGGGGCCTGCGCAGAAGCTCAAGCTCGACGGTCTGCCGGACCTGGACGGGGAGACCGACGGCGAACTCGTCGCGCCACCGCCGCAGGGCGCCCAGTTCTACCGCAAGGGCGTTGATGCGCTCGTCCTGGCGGGCGACCTTCTCGACGAGCGAGCGAATCTCCCCAACGAGGGACTTCGCAGCCCAGGTGAGGACACCGACGCCTGCCGTTCCGAGCAGGGAGCCGACTACGAGCTGTATGGACTGGGTCTCTTCTGCGGTCACGACGTCACCAGGGACTAGGGGGGCCCCTGGTAAATGCGTGTGACTTCTGGAAGTGGCGCAGAGCAACGATCACGACAATAGAGGGCCGAAGCAAATCAAGGAAACCAGAACATCACAGCAAAACCTCGCCTTTCCACGGCATGGGGTCGCCAACGTTCGAAGACCTTCTGGGCAACCCTACGCAGTCCAAAGTAAAAGAAGTCATGGCCAATGACCAACCAGACCAGGACATCGTGCGGCACCGAGCAGACCTCCAGAAGCAAGGATGGTATTTAACTGACGTGATTCTAGGGGAAGGGGGAGGTGGGAAAGCAGTACTTAGCATCAAGTTCGACGCGCTCATCCCATTATTGCTACTTCAGGGCGGCCCGCACATGGCCCAATCACCGGGAGACTTTCACAAGATTGGAGCAACAGTTCTACACAGACTCATCACCACAACACGAAGTCCCTCGCCCGACATCGGAGTATTCAAATCCTCGAAACATGCGGGCGGACGCATGAAGCGCGAAATCAAAGCGCTCTCAGGCTGCAAGCACCCAAACCTCGTCCAGATTTACACTGCCGACCAAAGCGACGAACCAAACTGGTATGTAATGGAATATTTCCAGAAGGGAGACCTCACGCGAAATGCGGAGCACTACAAGGGAAATCCACTTGAAGTTCTCAAACGCGCACGCGAACTTACTGAGGCTCTCGCTGTTGTCCATGCAAACAAACTGATCCACCGCGACATCAAGCCAGAAAACATCTTTGTCGCCGACGATGGGCGATGGGTTCTTGGCGACTTCGGAATAGCTTTCGAATCAGGCAGAACTCGACACACCGAGCACGGCGTCCCAATGACCAAGGACTGGCGCCCTGACTGGGTTGTCTCACGTCGCCTCGAAGAGTACCCACCTACCGTAGACCTCTTCCTGCTCGCCAAAGTCATTTATGCGCTGATCGCAGGTCCTGGCCAAAATCCGCCCGCGTCACAGATTGACGAGCCAGAGTTTGACCTACGAGTACGCTTCCCCAACAGCCCTTTCATATCGGAAGTTCATCAATTCATCGCTGGGCATGTTGCAACCCGCGAAAGAGACATGCAGAGTTCGACTGCTCGTGACTTCATCGCCCGGCTCGACGAGCTAATATCGAAATTCTCCAAGAAGACAACGCAACACCATGTCTTCTCCCATATGGCCACACACCCATTAAACTTCACGGACAAGGAGCACATAACGCAACTTCAGGACATCCCCATCTACCTTCCGGAAGGCACTAGACTCATTAGGGTCGCAATTCGCCTACTTGAGGCTCCGGATCAATACTCCCCACAAATCTCGCTATCAATCACCAGCATAGAGACCAATACCGCAGTCTCAAGCTTCTCCAAGAAAGTATTCCTCCCCTCCCCTCCAGAAAGCCAACTCGGCACATGGCTCACACTTGAGATGGACTTCCTCAGCACCAAGCCGCTTCGAGCCAACTGGTATCAATTTGACCTGCTGAAACTCAACAGCGCCGTTGTTACCGCGCTCATTCTGAATGCGGAAGCACTATCATAGCCAATATGGACGCAATTACTCCCAGAGCTTGAAGTAGTGGGTGAGCAACCCGTTCACGACGCAGGCTTTCACAAAGCGAACGGCAATCTACATCACGTAACCGGCCGCCGCAGGTTAAACATCAGCAAGAACGCATCGCCGCCTCTAATCAACCCAAAGCTCCATGAATCCCAAAGACTCCACCATTCGCGACGCAATGACCTTCGCCGAAATCCCCAAAGAACTCCCACGGATCATGCATGTCCTAAACGAGCAACTCGGACTAATTAAACACACCACACCAAGCCTACTGCCCGACTTCTCCAGATCCAGCAACGTCTTCTGCATGTCTGACTACTCAGGCGAGGACGGCAAGTCCATCTACCAAGCCTTGGGCTTTCTGATTACCGATGACATGGCTAACGAAAACTGGACAAAGACGAGACAGCAACTCCGTCTACTCCGATGGAGAGATGGCTCAACAATGCAGTATAAGTCCCTACCGAAAGACAAGATCAGAATGTCCGTACTCCCTGACTTCCTTGATGCCAGCAACTCGCTAAACGGCTTGTCCGTCACATTCCTCATACATAGGAATGTCAGATGGCTGTTCGGAAGAGATGACGGCCTTCCCGGTCGACACTTAGAGAGCATGGGATACTCAGGATGGAAAGATCGCATTGCAGAAAAGATGTTCCGAGTCTTGCATTTCCAAGCCTTGCTTTTAGCTGGGCTCACTCATAGCTACCAAAGAACACTATGGCACACCGACAGAGACAGCATCACGGTGGGCGACAAGGAGTCGCAGATCACAAGCATATATGGTCGCATCTCCGAGATTTATATGAAGGAACCAAGACGGCTAATGGGGGTTTCGCAACGATTTGACCACGATCCCCATTTCAACTTTGGCGATCTGCTCTCCCTCCCCGATCTGATTTGTGGAGCTTTACTGGCGTACCATGAGGAAACAGAGGAAGGTCAGCAACTCACGCCTGGGACCGAGACCAAGGCAGGTAAAATCCTGCATTGGTTTGCCAGCAATGAACATCCCCTCAAGCGATTCGTCTTCCGCATCCACGGGGAGACGTTGAACTTCGGAGTACAGAGACTTGAATTCAGCAGAAATCCACAGGCCCCCGGTTCTTGACTTAAATGGAAGCACACATCTACTCGCGGGGCTTGAGGTTGTGCGCGAGTAGTCCGTTCACTATGTAGGTCTTAGCGAAGCGCACCGAAATCTGCATCACGTCGCCGGCAGCCGTAGGCTCGTCTTTCGCCACACGGCCCGGCGCGAAGCCTTCAATCATCTCGCCTGGGTTCAGTGCATCCGTGCGAGTCCAGCCACGCTCCACCGTACGCCACCGATGGTCGGGCGTCACCACGAGCACGCGGCCGTCCTCCATGTACAGCCTGGAGCGCGGCGCCTTGTGGCGGCTGACGTGGGTGACTTCGAACACGCCCCCGTCCTTCTCGTGCTCGTGCATGGTGAGCACCCGCATGCCGGGCCGCAGCATCCCAGCGGGCAGCTCCGCACCGTTGCTAAGCATCACCAGTTCCCAGGGCGCCACACACGTTCCATGGTCGCCTCCCCCGTCGTCACCGCCGCTTGAAGGCGTCGAGGCCGGGCCCGTCGCACTGCGAGCCATGTTCGTGTTGTAGGCGTACGGAGGAAAGAACCACCGCTCCGCACTGAAGCCGCTCGCGTTGTGGATGCGGACCTTCAGGTAGAGCAGCTTGTTCGAGAGCGAGTCGCGCAGGCGATTGAGTCGGTCGCCGTACATGAACGAGAACCCCGCGCTCACCGCGTTACTGGCGTCGTCGTCCTGCACTCCGTTCTGATACTTCCGGTCCGGCAAGGGGACGGAGGTGCCGTAGAGCCACTGAGGGACGTTGTTGTCCCCATACGCCCAATAGAAGCCCACCTCCATGAAGCGCAGCGCGTCCAGGTTGTCGCCCTGGGACTGGGGCTGAATGGAGGCCCGGTAGTGAGCCCAGGTGAAGTTCGAGGCGCCGCCACTGGCCCCGACAATCGCGCTGCCCTCCACCACCTGGATGTTGAGGCGCTCGATGTTCGGCACGCCGTCGTTGTTGCCCCGGTAGTAGACGCGGCTCCCCGTGTCCGCGAGGGCCTGCACGGAGCGGAAGAACCCGTCGCTCAGGTAGTAGCGCCCCACCTGGACGTTGTTCGAGGCGACCTTCAGTGTCGTCCCCACGTTGTCGAGCTTCGCGCCCGCCGTGGGAATGCCGCTGCCGTCCTCCGCGTAGTTCGAGGTCTTCAACGTGTTCGCGGCCAACAGGTCGAAGGTGACCATCTTCCGGAGCGAGACGGCGTCGAAGTAGAGCCGCTTGCCCACGTCGGCCGGCATGACTTCCGTCTCCCAGAAGAGCTGAAGCCCCGTGCATCCAGCCGGACACGTCCCCGTCAGCGACACGCGTCGATAGGCCGTCCCCGCCGTCCCCAGTTCCACGGCCGACGTCTGCCCCGAGTAGGCGCCGCTCGCGTCCTCCCAGAGCAGATAGAGCGTGCCCATGCCGCCCACGGTGGCCGACGACGCCTTGACGTAGACCTCCGCGAAGAACTGGTCCCCGGGCGAGCACTTGAGCCGGCCACCAGGAGCTGAGGAGCCGTAGCCGCCCGTCCAGTTCAACCCCACCCAGGCCCCGGCGCTCGCCAGCTCCACGCGGCGCACCCACCGCCCCGAGCGCGCGTTGACCGGGTCCTCGACGAGCTTGTCGCCCTCGGGGAGCTTGCCCACCGCGCGCAGGCCCGCGTCGTTGTACCCGTTGGGGATGAGGTTGTCGGTCGGCGGGTGCAGGAGGTGCTGGTAGCCGACGGCGGAGTCGCTCAGCGACGCACCTTCGAGCTTCTTCGGAGCGACCTCAAACTGAGGTGACGCGTTGCCGCGGTTGCCGAACCTGTCCCGGGGAACGACGCGCACGAAGTAGGCCGTCCCCGGCATCAGGTCCGCCACTCCGAAGGCCGTCGTGTCGAAGGTGCCGCGCAACGTGGAGCTGCTGGGTGCGAAGCCGCTCGTCGTCGAGACGTGCAGCTCGTACGACGCCACGGCAGGGCCACTCAGGGCCGGCTTGAGCGAGACGGTGAAGCCGTTGACCACGGGCGACACCGTCACGTTGAGCGGGTCCAGCGGCGGGAGCGTGTGAGCCGGCTCACTCAGCCCGGGGCGCGCGTCCATCTCCAGCCAAACAGAGACACCGAAGGCAGGCTTGCCCCGCGTGGTGAGCGTGGTCCGCGCGTCGCCTTCCGCCGTGAAGGCATGCCGGAAGCCCGTCACAGCCAGGTTCTGGTCATCGGAGTAATGCACGCCGTTCGCGCGGAACCGGTAGAGGTCCCCCAGTTCCACCGGCAGGAAGAAGTCGGCTTCAATCTCCTGGTCCGCGAGCGGCTCCTTCAAGTCGGACAGGGCCGCTTCCGCCATCTTCCGCGCTTCGAGTTCACGGTCGATGTTGCTCGACGCGTCCTCGGCAAGCTGGATGAAGCGCACGCGATAGGCTTCCTGACTCGCGGCGTCCTCGACGACGACGCTCTTCCGCTTCGGCTGCCCCGTAACGTCCAGGTCTCCCGTGTCCGAGTAGATGACTTCGACCCTGTTCCGCACCTGCGCCACGTTGATGTCGAGCTTCGAGACGTCGCGGTAGTCGCTGGGGCCGAAGGTCCACGCGAGCATAGGACTCACGCGCTGGGGCTCGCTGAGCATCAGGACGAAGCTTCCGCTCACCTCTCGCCAGCGGTAACGCACCTCCCAGCCAATCTGTTGGGCCAAGTCGCGGAGCGCGTCCAGGACGCTCGCCTTCTTCTGGGCGTACTTCCGAATCTTCCAGCCGGGGGAGACGGGCGTGTGCAGCAGTACACCTGTCCCGTTGTCGGCGAGGATGCTCTGCATCGCGACTTCCAACGCGACACCGGCCGCGTCGTCCCCGTAGGGCCGTTCAATCTCAATGAACGTGTCCTGGAGCCGGCCCCCGAGGTCCCTCCCACGGAAGACGAGCGGATCGCTCCCGAAGTCCACCTCGTCGATGTGGCCATGGAACAGCATGCGCCACTCGCTCGCGCTCGGAGCCATGCCGACGGGCGACACCGCCGCTTCGACGATGAACTCGCGACCTGGCCGGATGAGCGGCGCGTTGCTGGCGTTCATCTTCGAGTCGGCCCGGAGCGGCGACAGGCTGAAGAGGTCCACCTGCCGCTTAAGCGTCACTGTCGCGGCCGAGACGGGCTGGTCAACGTCCTCGTCGACCTCCACGGCGTCGAGGAAGTCGCGCCCTTCGAGCTGACTCAAGTCCACCCACGCACCTGCCCCGTTGCGGACCTTCACCCTGACGTGGGACGCATGCCCCGCCGGATTCGTGAGGACCGCGAGCCCCTGAGACGACACGCCGCGCATGCTGACTAGACCTCCCGCAGAGTGAATTCGAGTCGCTCGCCGACGACGCGCGTCCCGTTGTGACTGAACTCGACGAACTCGCCGTCGCGCACCTCCCCGAGCACCTTCACTTCGGTGGCCAGGAAGCTCCCGCTCGCTACGAGGAACGGAAGAGCGCTCCAGGGGCGCGCGGCGTGCCACGCGACGAGGTGAGGCACCCACGCGTCGGGCACCTCGAAGGGCAGCCCCACCACGTCGTCGAAGCTCACCGCGTTGGTGGCGCCCGTCACCGCGAGCGCGCCGGAGACGACCGACAGGCCCCCGGCATTCGACGAGGGCACGCCCTGGGTCCACCTCTTGCCGTCGCTCCGGTTGATGACGTGGAGCCACGCGCCCGCCGAGCTGCTGAAGACGTAGTGCAACGCCGTCCAGCGCGCCCCGAGCTGCATGGACCACGAGGCCGACGCACCGACAGCCAGGTTCAACCCACCGCCGAAGCGCGCGCCCTGGAACACCAGCCCCGTGGCGCTCGCCTGATTGAGCCCGCGACTGGTGAAAGCGTCACCGTCGAAAGACACCGCGTGCCCGTCTCCAGCAATCAGCCCACGTAGGGCGAGCACCTCGTCGCGCGGCAAGGGGGGCGTCTTGAACTCCCACTCCTGACGAACAGCACGCCGCCCCAGGCGATAGGCCCCACTGAAGGCGCGCGAGTCCGTGCCGATGCTCACCTGCCTACGCCGGCCCTCCACGACGGGCACGGGGATTCCGTTCAGCGACAGGAAGGTCATCTCAGTACCTCCCGCTCAGCCACTCACCGTTGCCGCGGCGTCGGTGGGCCTCGCGCTTCATTTCGATGTAGACGTGCCGTGCCGTCGCTTCCGGGTCGTCGACGCCCTGCACGACAATCTGCCCGACACTGACGTTTCCGCCGCTCACCGGAACGACGGGGCTCGGCGTCACGGGCGACGCACCAGGGGCCAGCGGTGCCCCTCCTATCGGGTCCTGCGCGTTGAAGCGCGCGAGCGCGACCTTGAAGCCCGTCGGGACGTTGGTGAGGGCCTCCGTCGCGCGGTTGGTCGCTGCGGCGTTCTCCCAGGCGGCAACACCAGCGGCGGCATTCGCAGCGGCGGCGTCATAGCTGGAGTCCTTCAGCGCATCCAAGGCACCGTCGACCTGGTCCATCGGCACCTTCATGCTCTCCAATCCCCGCGCCATCTTCTTGAAGGCACCACCGACGAAGGGGATCTTGCCGAGCGTTTTGAACACGCTCGCGATGAACCCGATGATGGCGTTCCAGACCGTCCCAATTCCCTTCACGACGTAGAGGATGCCCATCGCCACCACGCGGATGACGGCGAAGAGTCCCTTCATAATGGGGCCGCTGAGCAGGGTTAGCGGCTGAAGCAGCGCGACGAGAATCTGGCCGAACACCGTCACGATGGGAGCGAGCCCCTCGAAGAGCATGCCGAGCACTTCGAAGATGGGCGTAATCGCCTCGATGGGCTTCGAGAACATCTCCAGCACCGGCACCAGCGCATCCAGCAGCGGCGTCACCATGTTGAACACGGACGCCAGCAGCGGCAGGACGGGGGCCAGCACGCGCCCAATCGTGTCGGCCACGTACTGGATGAAGTTCGTCACCATTTGGAGGAGGCTGCCGAACGTCGATGCCTGGGAGAGCAGCTCGGCGACGACGGCAATCAGTCCGCCCCAGACACCACCGGCCGACATGCCCTGCTGGAAGCGGTCGACCAGCTCGTAGACGCGCCCGAATGCCTGGGTGAAGCGGCTCGTCAGGGCCCGCTTCGCTTCGTCGGCCGCCTTCGCGAGCGCGTCGGCGAGTTCCTTCGCTTTGCGCCGCGCCACCTCGGCGATGATGGACGCGGTGTTCCCGACGCTCGCGAGGAACTTCTTCGCGTCGAACTTCCCGACCTCCACACTCCCGACTTCAATCTCGGGTGACTCCGTGGGCGTGCGCAGCTTGCCCTTGCCGCTGAGGTCGAAGACACCAGCGAACTTCTCGCGAAGAAATGCAGCGGCATCTCCTCCCATCATCTCCACGCCGTCAAAGGCGTAGCTCGCCCCGTAGGACACGCCCTCCCAGACGGACACCATCCCATCGCGAAGCGTGCCGACGGTGCTGTCGACGAGCCCCTTCAGCCCGCCGAGCACGGCGTCGCCCGTCAAGTCCTTCAGCCCCTCCAGTGCGCCCGCGACACCGTCGAGACTCAACGCACGCGCGAGAGGCGCCGCCAGTCGAGCCAGGTTGCGCACCACGAAGGCGAAGGTGTCGAGCTGACGCCGGGCCCACATGCCGACGACAGCCGACAGTCCTGTGAAGACTTCCTCGAAGAACCTCGCGACGCGCGACGCAACGTCCGTCACCGCCCGCCACATGGCGACGAAGGCGTCACGCATCCCCGTGCTGCTGTCGTGCCATGTGTTACCGAGCGCGCTTGTTGATGGGCGAGTGAGCCGACTGGCTGATGGAGGCCGGAATCCCGAGTCGGTTCAAGGCCCTACGGCCGCCTGGCGGCGGTGCCCTCCGGGCAGCCTTGAGCCGCCTCGTGCTCCGGCTCAGGCTGCAACCGTCGATTCCCCAAGGGGAATCGCCTGGAGACGCGCCCATCATCGGCGGTGACACCCGGTCGCGCACGCTCGTGATGGACTCCAGTGGTTCCGCACGCTTGCTGAAGGTGCCCATCAACGAGCCGGTCCGTGGAACGCCGTGGAACCATCAAATAGCGTGCGCATTAACACATGCCTTGTAGAGCGTGCCCGCGAGCATGACGACGCCCGTCACCGCCAGCGCAACCGCGGCGAGTGGCGCGCCCACGGTCAGGATGCGAGCGGCAGCGTTGCGGAACGCCTTCGCGAAGCCCTCGTCGACCTGCTCGGCCCCCTTCACGACCTTCTTCAGGTTGCCTTCGACGACGGGCGTCTCGGCGCGAAGGAACGACGAGAAGCGCACCACTGACTTCCCGGCTCCATCCAACGCGGGCACGACAAAGGCCAGGAAGCTCTCGGCCATCTGCTTCACCGCGCCCGCCACCTTGCCCACGGCCCCGCCTGCGAGCCCCGCCGCCGTGCCCCAGAAGAGGAAGCTCCCCATGGAGGACTTCACGGCCGGGTCCAACCGTTGGAACCACCCAAGGGCCAGCTCCAACGCGTCGGAGAGCCGCTCCAGGTGAGGGAGAATCGCGTCGCCAATCTCCGCGCCGACGTTCTGGAAGACGAGCGCGATTCGGTCCATCCGCTCCGTCACCGAAGCGTCGAAGGCAGCCGCAGCGGCGAGCGCCCCGTACAGGCCCGCGCTCACAATCGCGCCAATCTCCCCAATCTTGTTGCCGAGCTGCTCGACCTTCCCGGCGGTGGCGGCCACGTCGGAGACAATCTTCCGCATGGACTTGGAGAACTCGCCGACGGCGGCCGTCACGACGACATAGACGTCCCCGACTTTGAGACCACCACCCGCCATGACGAATCACCTCCGACGCAAGCGTCGAACCGACTGCTGTCCTTGTGGAGACGTGCCCGAGGCGGTTGGCGAGGAAGAGCGGCGCTCCAACTCCTCGGCCTCTTTGCGGGCGTAGGCCACCAGCCCGACGACGTCTTCGTAAGCCATCGCCCGCACTGTGTCGGGCGGCACCTTTAGAAGAGACGCGACCCCGTAGAGCAGACTCGCCTCGGGGTCGCCGTCTATTTTCCCCGCATCTTCTCTTCGGTGACGTTGAACACGTCCGTGAGGTCGGTCGCGAAGTCCTCCAGCCACGACTCGTCGAGCAGTTCGTCGACGTCGTTGACGGAGAACATGGGGCGCCCCGTCTCCGAGTCGTGAATCACGCACACGGCGATTCGCGCCAGCATTCGTGCGCCGGCCCTGTCGCCCGTCGGCTCGTTCTTCTCCGTCATCTCTCCGGCCGCGCGGGCCTGCTCAATCAGCCGCAGCCGATCGCCCATCGTCGGTTTGATGATGTCGACCTTCACGCCGTCGACCTCCACCGACTTCACGACGCGACGGTTCTTCGCGAGCAGCTTGTGCTTGTTCGACATGTGCTTTCCCTTCCGGCAGTGGTTCAGGGGATGCCGTAGCCCCAGGCGATGGCGCCGCCGTTCCCCGTGGGGAAGGCGTGGCCGATGAACTTCACCGTGCGCTCGTAGAGGGCCCCAGGCGTCAGCTTGTGCGACAGCTCGGGCACCTTCACCCAGGCGCGGAAGACTTCGGAGCCAGCGCCCTTGCTCACCTCGACGAGCAGCGGAGCGCCATCCTCGAAGCGCACGTCGAGCGCCGTCAGGCCCACCAGCTCACCGGAGAAGTCCCGCAGTGACACCGCGCGCCGCTTGTACCCATCTCCCATGACTTGCAACTCGACGACGTCGTTCGTCACCGACAGGGAGATGGAGCGCACCAGCGCCACCGGGTAGACCGGGAGCGAGGCCCCCGAGACACGCACGCGCGTTGAAGGCCCCGGAGCGTTGGCGAGGTGGATGAAGCCGAAGAGCGCGTCGACGACAGCCTCGGCATCCTCCCATTCGTCACCGTCGGGCGAGGTCTCGACGAGCACAGGAGCCCCAGGGTCGAGCCGACGAAAGGCAGGGGCGACAATTCGGAACACGCCACTCGCCACGAGGGCGGCGTCGGCATTGAGGAACTCTTCCGGCTCGCCCGCGATGGACAGGGAGCCGACGTGCGCGGGGATGACCGACATCAGACGGCCACCGGGGCGCCGTTGCCCAACAGCTTGCACGAGAACTCGACAACCCCACCGGGCGTCATCTTCTCGTCGTAGCTGTTGACCACCATGGGGATGCGCTTGCCCTTGCTGCCAGCGGCGGCGCTCGGGTCGAAGACGAACGTCACGTAGACGGTGCCCCCCGTGTCGCGTGCGTCGCGCAGGACGGACTGCGGGGCGTCGCCCTCCATGAAGTGGCCGGAGAGGTCCGCGCTCGTGTCCTTCAGCGTCTGGACGCGGGACTTGTAGCCCGAGCCTCCGAGGTAGTTCGTCTCGGTGAAGTCGCCCGTCTCGCTCAGCGACGCGTCGGTGAGTCCATCCACGCGGTCAGCGGGCAGCGCGGCATTCGTGTCCGAGCGCACCGACACGCTATCGAGGTGGGCAGCAACAGGGGTGGACATGCGGGTGCCTATCGGCTCGGGAAGAGCCGCGAGAGGGTTGAACGAATCTGGGCCGCTACTGCCTTGCGGAACTTCGCGCGGCCCTTCCTCGCGGGCTTGCGCAGGAAGTGGACGGGCTCGGCGAAGCGCTGCTCGCCCCAGTGGAAGCCTTCGTGAATGGCGCCGGCCGCGTCGTGCGCGTAGCCGGCCGTCGCGCTAACGCTCGACTTCTCGCGGTTCACCTCCGGGCCATCGACGAACCCCGAAGTGCTCAGCGGCGGCTTGCCATCCGTGTCCCGCTTACCGACGGGGACGAGGGCCCGGCTCGCCTGGAGCACCGTGGACGCGTGCGCGTGGGCCAGCGGAGCCAAGTCGTCCAGCACGGGCCGCTCGACCTTGCGCAGCTTGTCGAGGAGTCTGAAGTCCAGCGCGACTTTGAGTGCCATTGCCCCCTGTAAATGCGTGTGACTTCCGGGAGTGGCTCAGGCGCCCGAATCAACGAAGGACGCGTCCACGGTGAAGGTCCACCAGTGGCGGTCGCTGCCATCCGTGCCGATGTAGCTGGGGCTGCCCTCGTCGACTTCCATCAGCACGTAGGGCGCGGCATTCGCGAGGTGCAGCACGTGGAGGGCCGCGAGAGCAAGGGACTGTCCCGCCCGGAAGCTCTCGCGGTCCGAGCGCACGCGAACCTGACAGGTGACAGTCCGGTACACTTTGCGCCCGCCGAGGTAGCCCTGCGGCGCGTCGCCTCCCGTCTGGAGCACGAAGCACGACACGTCCGGCACCGTCGCGTCGTCTGCCTCCAGCGTCGGGCCGAGGAAGAGGTTGGTGCCGACGCTCAAGCCCAGCTCAGCCGCAGCGAGGAGAGTCGCGACGTCGGCGGCGGTGTCGCGAGCCATCAGAGCCAGACCTTCCGGTAGCGCACCACACCCCCACCGTCCACGTGCTCGTCAACAGCGGCAGGGCGGCGGGCGTGGTTGAAGTCGCTGGTGTCGTCTCCCTTGAACCACAGCCGGTGACGCAAGGTGAGCGGCGCGGCGGTGTAGACGACGAAGGACGCGACGAACTCGGCGCCGTTGGCGTCGCGAATCAACTTGCGGCTCGGCTGGATGCGCGCGGGAGCCTCATGGGCGGGCCCCAGGAGCGGAGCCCCCCAGGCGTCGCGGCCCGTGACTTCGGCGTAGCGGACGAGCTGTCGGAAGTGAGTCTCGGGGCCGCCCATCAGCTCGCCCTCCACAGGACGTGCGGCGCGACGAGCAGCTCGGCGCGAGGGCTCGTAAGGCGCTGGCCTGCCCCTCGCTCCCGGTAGCTCACGGACCAATCCCCGAGGCTCTCGGCGGACACGTCGGCGTCGCGCCCCCGGCCCCGGTAGAGCGCGCAGGCTTCGAGGATGGCGGCTTCCTCGACTTCGGCCGGCAAGGTGACGGGGCCCAGGGACGCGTCGCCGGCCACCTGGCCAGGAGTCACAAAGCCGCCCGTGTACGTCACCGCCAGCGCCCCCGGATGGCCCTGGCGGCTCTCGACGGTCAGCGTGACGAGCCCGCCGACATGCGCCGTCTCGGGCCACACTCCAGAGAGCCGGTAAAGGAGCCCCCCGGCCGCGAGGTCCCCGGCGATGGTGTAGGCCCCAGGGTCGAGCAGGTCGCCCCCCTCCCGGACGCTGATGACCTCGACGAGCGGCGGGCGGGCGAGCAGGACATAGGGGCGCGCGTAGCTGGCGGGGTACTCCGTCACCGTGGCCCGCTCGAAGGCCCGGCCACACAGGGCGGCGATGGCCCCGCTCGCGGCACTGATGCAGCGCTCAACGTGTGGGTCAACGCCTACGCCCAGGTCGGCGGCCACGGTGGCGGCAAGGCAGAGGTCTGTCGGACGGGCCATGGAAGGGGCTCAGGAGGGCCTAGGAGCGACGAAGCCGGGGCCTGGAGGGGTGAGGAGCCCCGGCTTCGTCTCGTGGCGCTAGACGGCCGGAATCTCGTCGGGGCCGCACAGGACAATCAGGCTGGACACGCCGAGGGCCGGAGGAATTGACATACTGCGGAAAGACTTTCAAAAATCACCCCGGGCGCTAGCCCATGGCGCCCCGTAAACGAAGCAAAACGGAGGGCGGCACATGAAGAAGCTCGTGATGATGGCCTTGGTAGGTTTTGCATTGGGAGCTACTGCGTCCGTCGCGTCCACAACCACGGAGAACCAGAAGAGAGAGACCAACGTCTGCTGCTCGGACTGTGAGCCGGGTGCCCCGTGTGAGCGTTTCTGCTGGCGCGACTGCTGAGTCGATGAAGACCCGGCCCCTGTGCCTTCTTGGGCACAGGGGCTGAGTCATCGCGGGACCTTTCTGCGCCCCCTAAGGACGGGCAGCCTCAGTCGGCGAGCATGCTCCTCGTCAGGGTGGACTCGTAGACGAGTTGCAGGCCGCACTCCCCGACAGCCGTTCTCACGTCGGATGATGCCCATTGTCAGACGGCCGGAATCTCGTCGGGTCCGCACAGGACAATCAGGCTGGACGCGCCGAGCGTCGGGGACGTGCCGCCCGTGAGAGCCACCGTCTCGACGACGCGCAGGTAGCGGCGCGCAGTGGGCAACCGAACGTTGACCCGGGCCACGGCGCTGGAGGTGGTGAGAGGCTCGACGGCGGCACCGGGCAGGTCCGTCCACCCACTCTGGCCATCCGCGCTGTCCTGGAGCTTCGCGGCGAGTGACAGGGTCGACGGAGCACCCGTGGCGGCGCCCGACGAAGCCGTCAGCACGCATGAGTCGAAGCCCATGCGGTCGACGGCGGCGCTGTTGCGAGTCCCCGCGCCAACGGCGGCGGGCACAGTCCCGGGACGAATGCCGACGAGCACGCCCGCGTCGGTGGAATTGGCGTTCATGGTGGGGCCTCTCAGGTGCCGTAGGTGATGGAGCTGAACGCCTTCGGCTGGCGGACCTTGAAGTCCCCCTTCACGATGGCGCGAACGGTGGTCTCGTCGAACTCGGCCCGCGTGTCGTGCTCGGACAGAATCAGGTCCTCGTCGATGCCGTAGATGAACTGACGCCAGTCGGCCGAGAAGGTGACTCGCGTCGACGGGACGCGCGTCGTCATCACGAAGGGGAAGCCCCGAATCGTGCCTCGGTCGAGCATCTCCTGTCGGAACACCCAG
The DNA here is from genome assembly GCF_006518215.1 of Myxococcus sp. AB025B. NCBI lineage: Bacteria > Pseudomonadati > Myxococcota > Myxococcia > Myxococcales > Myxococcaceae > Myxococcus > Myxococcus sp. AB025B. Next base: position 4,804 of record NZ_SRLW01000015.1, on the reverse strand, counting down.
ACGCCGGAGTTCTGGAGCTGAAGCAGGGCCGTCGCCCGCGTCGGGTGAAGCACCCAGGCCGCGTTGCCCATGCGGACATGCGCGGTCAGCGGCAGCTCCACCGCCTTGTCGATGTCGGCCAGGTACGCCGCAGGGGTGACCCCCGTCGAGGCGAAGGTGTGCGCGGCGTCGAGCTGCGCGAAGAGTCCCTTCGGCGCCGCGCCCGTCCCATCGCCGTTGAAGCCCGCGTCGTCGAGCCCGTCCGCCACCGTCGCGCGGATGTCCTCGCCCACGCCCGCGTCACCGACTCCCGGGGTGCGCAGCAAGTCGTTGCTGATGTCGGCCAGCACCATGCCCTTGTGCGCCTTGAGCACCACTTTGCCGTACTTGGGCGCGCTCTTCGGCACCGTCTCGCCTTCGCCCACCCACCGGAACTCGGAGGTGCCCGTCTGCCGCCCCATGTGCAGCTCGCCCTTGAACGCCTGAGTCCTCACGCCCAGCTTGAGCAGCGCGGCCTCGGGTCGAAGGAACTCGATGACCTCGCCGCTCTGCTGGATGGGCACCAGCACACCCGCCGAGTCGAACTTGCTGAGCTGAACGGCCTTCTGCACGTCGGCATTGCCGAAACGCTTCGCGGCGTCGACCAGCTCGACGGCCCCCGTGCGGCGGCCCGCCGCGATGACACTCTTCGCGAAGGCGCCCAGGTTCTCGACGCTCGAATAGACGCCTCCCGGAAGTGCTCCCTTGCCCGAGTCCACTCGGCCGGGCGCGCTTCGTGCGGCGGCGTCCATCAGCTCGCGCGCCACCTCGGGCCCCAGTGCCTTCACCATCTCCGCAACCTGCTCGCGCGTCATTGCTTCACTCCTCGGATGTAGCCCTTGAATGCCTCGACGAAGCGCTTCGCGGCGTCGGGGGCGTTGAAGTCCTCTTCGTCCTCTTCCTCGTCGTCCGGCTTCGGTGCGTCAGAGGGAGCCTCTTTCGTCTCGGGCTCGGGCTCGTCGGCCGCTTCCGGCTCTTCGTCCTCGTCGTCCGTCGACTTCGCTTCGGCGCGTGCGTCGAGCAGCTCAACGACGCGCTCGGCAATCCGCTCGACGATGTCTTCGCCCTCGTCCTCGAAGGACTTCGCACGCACTGCCCGCGCGTTCCCCGGAATCGTCACGATGGAGACTTCGAGCAGCTCTTGCGCGTCGCAGTCGTAGCCGCCCCGCTCGTTCTGCCGGTACTGGCCCGGGAGCATGAGGTAGCGGACGGAGACGGCATTCAGGATGCCCTTGGAGACCTTGCGCTCGACCCGCTTCGCGAACTCGTCCTCGTCGTCGAACTCGACGTCGACCATGAGGGCGTCACCCTCGACGTAGACGCGCCCCTTGCCGATGGGCAACTGCGGCTCGGCACCCGACGAAGCGGCCTCGGCGCCGTCGTCGTGGTTGAAGAGGACGACGCCGTTGGCGTTGTAGCCATCGACGCGCCAGCCCTTCACGTTGAGCCTGTCGGAGTAGCGGTCGAAGTCGCCGTCACTCGCCCGGAACTTGTAGACGCGCCGCCCGCCGACGGACTCGACGGCGCTCAACGTCGCCGCGTCCTTCCGGACGGCGCTCAAGCTCAGGGAGCGTGTAATGGGTCGTGTCATTCCCCCTGTAAATGCGTGTGACTTCTGGGAGTGGCTCGGCGCTCGCTTACGGCTTCGGCATTCGCTTCCGCTGAGCTGCCCTCGGCGGGCGTCGGTGTCTGCCCCGGCTCATTGGGCTTCTGGCCCGGCAGCAGCTCGGCGAAGCCCTTGCGCTCGGCGTGAGGCTTGAAGCCCGCTTCGGTGCGCCACTCGTCGAAGGTGAAGGCGCTCGGGAGCGTCCCCATCACCCGCAGGCGGTGCTCGCGGTCGGCCGGCACGGGGGAGTCGTAGGAGAGCAGGACGTCGTCGTTGAAGCGCGGGGCCAGGTACTTCTGCACGGCGGCCAGGAAGACTTCCGCGCGCGGCTTCGTGGCCTGCTCGGCGAGGTGCTCGCGCGCGGCGTAGCTCGTCGCCTTGTTGCTGCTCGTCACGTCGCCCACAATCTCCGGGGGCACGCGGTACACCATCCGGATGTAGTCCATCAGGAAGCGGCGCAGGTCGACGAGCTGCATGTCGCGAAAGGGCGTGTCGAGGCGCGCGAAGGTCGTCTTGCCGCTCGTAATCATCACCCGGCCGGCATTGGCGGGCCCTCCGTACTCGCGCGCGAGGCTTTCCTTGAAGGCGCGCGCGGGCCCGGCCTGTCCCTCGTTGAAGCCCTCAATCGCGATGACGGCGCCGGGCAACATGTTGTTGAAGAAGGCATTCTTCGTGAACCTCGCGGCGTGCTCGTCCGTGTCGACCTCGTCACCCAGCGCGTAGGCGATGCCGATGCCGCGGCCGAGCGGGTCCGCCGGGTTCAGCCGCTTCACGTAGACGACGCTCGCGGCGGGCAGTGAGAACATGCGCCCACCCGCCGTCACCGTGTACGTGCGTTCTGACTTCGGCTTGCTCAAGTCGGGGAGCGCGAGCACGCAGTCGGGAGGCACCGGCCACAGCCCTACGGGCACGCCGGCAAGCTCCTCGACCACGCAGAAGAACTCACCCACCAAGTCGTAGTGGAGGCAGAACAGCTTCGCGAAGTCCCGCCCTGTCATCAGGTCGTTGGGGTCCGCGAGCAGTCGCAACAGCGGATGGTCCGCCAGTTCCACCGCGCCTCCCAGCTCCAGGAGCGACTTCAACCGCTCCCGCCGGACGTCGCCACAGGCCCGCCGCAGCGACACGTCGACGAGCGCCTTCCGCGTCGCGGGGTCCTGCCGCACGAAGGCACGCCACGTCACATCCGCGAAGGCGTCGCCCACCGTGTCGACGATGGTCCCCAGCCACGGCATCTCCGCGTAGGCCGCGAGCAGCGCGGGCACTTCGCGGCGCGGCGGGGCCGACGTCCATCGGCTGAGCTCGAGGCCCGTTCCCTTGCGCTTCCCACCACCGCTCAGCGCGGCGCGCATCCTGTCGAGCAACCCCATACCCATCACCTCAGACAGCGAAGAACTGCTCGGAGAACACAAGGTCGTGGACGCCCCAGCAGAAGGCATCGGCCCGGTCGTCGCGACGGCCCGCGATGCCCGTGAATTTGCTGAGCTGCTGTTCGAGCTTCGGGAAGGTGCCGACGAACTCGACACGGCCCGCTTCGGCCAGGGCGGACACGGGCTCAGCGCGCTTGCTCTTCGCGCTCGTCGCCCGGACGGGCTTCACGTTGACGCTGACGCCCATCTCGCCCGCGACGGTGGATATGAGCGTCTCCACCATCTCCCCGCCCGTGTTCACCTCCACCACGAGCGCGTCACAGCCCCACTCCAGATAGGCGCGGATGGACTTCGTCGCCCATTCTCGAGGACTGGCCCGGCACGACAGGTCCGCCAACACCGACACGCGCTTGAGCGGGATGCCATCGGCACCGAACAGCGCGCTCGACTTGACCCCTTCGACGATGATTCCCGTCTCGTCGGAGCCCGTCTCGCTGGTGGGGCTCGGGTCCACGCTGACGATGCGCCGGTCCAACTGCTGCGCGTACTCGTGCGGGTCCGTGTCGACGCGCCGCCACTTCGCCGAGCCGAAGATGGCCCCCGGCGTGTCGAGCAACAGGCGCCCGAGCACCTCTTGCTGTCCCCAACGCGTCCCCGCCAGCGCGCGCATGTTCGCCACGGCAGTGGGCGCCAGGTTCGCGGCGTTGCTCAGCGACGAGCCCGTGTGCAGCACGACGCCCGGCTTCAGCTCCTGGGTCTCCGTGTTCGCGAAGAGCAGCTCTTCAATCTTCTTCAGTGGCCGCGGCGTCCCCGTCAGGAGGAGCTGCGGCGGGTCCTCGCGCGAGCCGATGCGCAGCACCAGGGGAAGCTGGTCCACCGCCGCCATGTCATGCTTCCAGCTCGCCGGCTCGTCGCCCCAGCCCCAGCCTGCATTCGGGCCGCGCAGCCGGTCGGGCTTATCCGCCGAGTAGCAGATGGCATAGACGCCATTGGGCCACGTCACCCGGCGCTTGCTGGGCTCGTACTTGGGGGTGAACCAGGGCGGCGACAGGGCGAGGATGCCGGACGCCCCGCGAATCATCGTGTCGCGCACGTCCGCCGCCGTCGGGCCAATCAGCGCCCCGACGCTCTTCGCCTGCCACGCCTTTTTGATGACCCACCGCGCGCCGCACCATGTCTTCCCGAAGCCGCGCCCGGCCATCACGAAGCACGTCGCGAACTTGTCCGGAGGGGTCTGCTCGCGGCGCGCCCAGAAGTCGAGGTCGTAGACGAGCAGCTCGACTTCCTTGTCGTCGAGCCCGCCGAACAGCTTCGAGAGCTGCGCGCGGGAGCCGGCCGTCAGGACCATCCTCGACGCGGGCGACTCGTGAGGCGCGAGCCCTTCGGCGAACTTCCCCCAGGCCCCAGTCAAAAGGCTGCGCATCACTCGCCCCCCCTTCTCGTCGGGAGGCACAGGGGAAGCGGCCTCGGCGGCGGGCAGCTCGTCGGGGAGGAACTTCCCCAGCCGGTCAATCAGCAACTCGCGCAGGGCGGCAGTGTCGGCGGCCTGGTCCTCGGGGCTCTTTGCCTCGACGTTGTCGCGCCGGCCGTACAGCTCCGGGAAGCGGCGGGACAGCAACCACTGGACGTGCTTGGGGTTCGTCGTCGCGGCGGCCTGGAGCGTCTCCGTCGCGCTCTGCATGAACTGGTCGTGTCCCTATAAGTGTGTAGTCGGCAAGGACGGAGGCGCGGAAAAGAGGGAAGCTCCTCGGTGAAACCAAACCGAGATGGTCCTCCTTTGGCGAGGAGGCCGAGGAGTTCCCCGACGTGGACG